>CAZFXK010000031.1:0-22710 GCA_964522975.1 uncultured Bacteroides sp.
TTCAAATGGTGAGCCATCCGCGACTCGAACGCGGGACGCCCTGATTAAAAGATATGTGATTTCCCCACTAATCCCTAAAGTATGGTGTTCTTTAGTGTTGTTTTGTATTATTTGTTTCTATTACATATAGGGCTTTACGTGATATTGTATTCTTTAGTATTATTGGGGTAGCTGTACGGGTAGCTGTATTTTTTCTAAGTGAAAGAAGGTGAAGGATAGGCTATGAAAAACTTTAATATTGGGGATAGTGTATGTTATGAAGTGCAGGAAGGAAAAAATAAATTCTTTAGGCGAGGTAAAATAATAAAGAACTACGATTCCTATTACTTGATAAAAGTTACTGTACCAGCACATAAAAACAGTAATGAGAAAACAAGAACTTTTATAGAAAGTATAAATAAAAATTCAGATATTCGAGCATTTTCTTATAAAAAAGGTAAAAGGACAGGTAGAAGTGTAATTAGAAAAAGATAAATCCATCCGTAACGCTTAAAGGCGGAATTACCAATGCCTAAAGAGTGATTTCCAATCCTTCGACCCGTAACATTTCTTAGTCCTTTACCTATATTATCCAGAATTACCTTTCCATTTAGAGTTTTTAGTTAAATTTATATAGGTATTCTGCCATTCTATACGGAATGTCCAAATGCTGAATTATCAAGGAACAAACGACAACTATTAGGCTACTGACCCGTAACATTTAAGAAAAAATATGAATTGGTAAATAATTTTGATAAATGTTACGGATGAAATTTTAAATAACGCCTTCTATATAGCATTATTTAAGCGTTTAGTTATTACGGTAAAGTTTACTTTACATCCTGATTAATCTTAATTAATTTTCAGTTGCATTTATTTTAAGGATTTGCTATAATTGTATTAATTGAATAAATTTTCTTTCAATTACTATAAGTTTGATTTTTACAAAGATGTCAATAACTCAGGCGAGGGATTTATCCCTCGCCTTTTTATATACCCATTTTTATCCTTCTCCTTATTTTTGGGATTGTGTTAGGCATACACAATCCCCTTTTTTTATGCCTATAAATAAAGATTAAGTTTGAAGGGAGAGGATACAAAATGAGTATAGTGGATATATTTGGAAAGGATGAACCGATTAATTATAATATTGGTGCAGTAACCGAAGGCATATCTGCCTTTGAAGTACCTAAGCCTATTTTGGAAAGTGTAGATTTTGCGGAAATGATAAGGGCATTCTACAACAGGCCACCTAGCCTAAAATACCCTTGGGTGGGCCTGAACAACTTAACTAAAATTGATGCAGGTAGCATAACTACAATGATTGCGGGAACTAGCCACGGCAAAACCACCGTGGCTTTAAACCTTACTCTACACTTCTTACAACAAGGGAAAAGGGTGCTTTTTTGGAGTGGGGAAATGCCGGAGGAAATTTTAACGATGAAGCTATTTGGGCTATATAATAGCTTACCTTATGCCGTTCTTTCGGGGTTAGAGGATGATTTTATTTCTCCTAGCCCTGATTTTGCTGAAAAGATTAAGGAGTTCTCCTTATTATGCGAAAATCTCCACATAGCCTGCGGATATAAAACTAAGGGCGTGGAGGATTTACTGCAAATAGCCCGAGAAATACAGCCTAATGTAATCTTGGTGGATTATATCCAACAGTTAAAAAATGGAAATAAATATAGGACGAGGGATGAAGAAATTGAAGCAGTAATGGATGAGTTGAATGTTTTTGCTATCCAAACCGCAATACCGATTTTAAATTTTGCCCAAATAAACAGGGAAAGCCGCAACGTGGAAAAGCCGAACCTTACTTGCATTAGGCACAGTGCCACAATAGAGCAGTACAGCGCAAATGTAATAGGAATTTGGAATGCTAGTATGGCTAATTATCTGCCCAACACAAGCCCCACCGCCCTAACAGAAGGGTGGTATTGGTGGGATAGCCAAGAAACAGGCAACGCCGTGGCAGTAGCGCAGGGTATAGATAAAGTGCTTATGGAGTTAATCATATTAAAAAGTAGATACCATGGCAATGTGGGTAAGGCAGTACCAACTTTATTTAATCCACCATCGGGGCGGATAGAGAGTTTTCCTGTAAATACGCCAGTGCCAGTACCTTTCTATTAGAAAGGAGATAATATTATGGATAATCTAACAGTGCCCGTGCAATTTTGTAGGGATAACAAAATTTTTGATTTCAAACCGATTATTGAAAATTGGGATTTAGTATCTACGGAACAAAATAGTACATGGCATAGAAAAAACGAAACGGCCGAGCAAGAAGGACGGATATTTAAGTTAGAAGAAATAGCTAAAGATAATTTGGTAATTCCCGTACCTTTACTACAGTTTCTGCCCAAAAAAGCCAGTTTAACAAGGGATATAGTGGGCGGCATTAGTTCTTTATATTTAAAAGAGCGGCCCGAAAAAGATGTGTTAAGGGGTAAACTTGTAAGAAAAATTATAAATGAGATAGGCATGACCCCTGGGGGGAGAAGTTATCGGGATGTGGAGAACATTTTGATTACGCTAAGTAGATATAGGATATATAACCAAACATTATGGAGATATAATCCTAAAACTAAGGCCACAGAACCTTACAAATGCCAAGCCAGCTTCGGCTTTGTGGATGATTATCTAAAAGAGCCGTTGGGAGACAGGGAATATGAGTACAGCATGAGAATAAACCGCATCTATGCGGAGCTTTTGGAAAATAAGTTTTTACCCAAGGCTAATATACCGCTAAGCGTACTAGAAGATATAAATAAAGAAAACAGCAGGAATATTACCCCTGCTAAGAATATTGCTTATGCACTGGCCGCCCAGCGGAACTTACCTAGTGTGCAATATAAAACGGACACCCTAAATAATATAGCAGGCTATGGGGTAGAAAAGCCTAATAAAATAAGACAGCGCATTGTTAATTTATTAGATATTTTACAACCCAACCTTATAAAAGATTATAAAGTTAAAGAAGATAATAATATAATAATAGACTTAATTCCAGTGCAAAAAGTTAAGTAAAAACCTGTGTCCCGTCAGCCCCCTACCTGTGTCCCGTCAGCCCCCTACCTGTGTCCCGTCAGCCCCCTACCCATTTCCCAAACCCCTTGGGGGACGGGCGTTTGAAGGGTACGAAAAAGCTCCATAGTATATATATACAACTATATATATAAGGAGAAAAACCTATCCCTTTTTTGGGGATAGGTTTTTCTTTCAGATTGCTTTCAGAAAACCTAAAGCCAAAGGTTAGTTTATAGCCCAGTATTTTCTGCAAAACCAGAGTTTCGTTTTTTTACTGCTAAGAAGTTTATTAGCTGCATTTTACAAAGTTCTCGGCTTCCCACAGTTGGTACGTTTCTATGGGGCTGGGTGGTATTTCTTAACTTTTGCCAGATTCCTGACAAAAGTTAGGGGCGAAAAAACCCAATAGAAACGGAAAATCCCTTGCCCACCACCCAATATTTTTAAAAAAACTAATATTTACTATTGCAGTATAAGGGTTAATAAGCACTTTCCTAGAACTAGGAAATATAACGCAAACCCCAACATTACTACACATCGCCATATTCTTACGTATGGCATAGGTTACGTTCTTTGTTTTTTAAAATATTTATACAAGTGTTCAATTATGAACATAGCCCTGGTTCGCTCTGCTTGACATACTGCTCCCCGGTATATGTTATCAAACATAAAAGTTCTGAGCTTTCTTAAAGCTTGTTCCACACCGAGGCTAGGCTCTACCCTCTGAAAAGTTTGAGCTTCAATTTGTTCCCTAGTATAATTAATCGTGTCAGTTACTAAAGTAGCTATCCGCTGACTATGAGTAAATCCTAGTATTTCTAAGTATTCCTTGGGGATATCTTCTATACTAAGGAGTCCCGCTCTTATAGAATCATCAATATCATGCTGAACATATGCTATCTTATCACTAAGGCGAATTACTTGTCCTTCTAAGCTAGCAGCTTGAGTTTCATTAGTATCAAACCCACTGTGGTGGAGAATACCGTCTAAGACCTCCTTAGTTAAATTTAGGCCATTGTGGTTTTTATGCTGTTCCACCTTAGTTAAAACCCGGATACTATTTTCATTATGTCGAAATCCTGTGGACATAAGTTCATTAAGTATCTGTTCACCTGCATGGGCAAAAGGTGTATGTCCTACATCATGGCCTAAAGCTATAGCTTCTATTAAATCTAGATTTAAGTTTAAGCCGGCCCCAATAGTCTTAGCTATCTGGTTTACTTCTAAAGTATGAGTCAAACGACTGCGATAATGATCACCAGGTGGAGCTATGAAAACTTGGGTTTTATGTTTTAAGCGGCGAAATGATTTAGAATGAACTATACGATCCCTATCTTGCATATAACAGGTTCTTATAGGGTCTGGTTCTTCCACTAAGCTTCTACCCCTAGAGTTAATTGCCAAACAGGCATAAGAAGCTAGGGATTTGGCTTCCCTTTGTTCAATTTCTTCTCTAATAATCACTAAACCACCCCCAAAAATAAGAAAACCCTTATGCAACTAAAGGGTTCTTAGCTCCTTATTATTAATACTACAAAACCCAACCCGAATCCTCTAACCAGATGTAATAAAATAATTACGGGTAGTTTAAGCTCTAATTTAATAAGTTTGTAGTATTTTTTCAATGTCCTCGGCAGACATAGGTTTGTAAAAGAAATATCCTTGCACATCATCACACATTTTCTGGTTAAGAAATTCCAACTGGGAAGCAGTTTCAACTCCTTCAGCCAAAACTTTAAGTCCTAGACTCTTGCCTAAGTTAATAATAATGTCGGTAATGGCTTGATCTTTTTCACTGCCCTCAATACCTTGAACAAATTGCTTGTCAATTTTTATGCGATCGATTGGTAGCATTTTAAGGCGGTTTAGGGAGGAATATTCAATGCCAAAATCATCAATAGCTATGGACACACCTAGTTCTTTGAATTTGTTTAAGACTTCTATTATATGATTAGTTTCTCTCATGGCTGCACCTTCTGTAATTTCTAGTTCGAGATATTTAGGATCCAACCCAGTTTCTTTTAGAAGATGTTCCACACTCTCCACAATACGGGAATTGTTTAATTGAATAATAGATAGATTAACTGCCATCAGTAGGGGTGGTAAGCCTATATCTTGCCACTCCTTATTTTGCCTGATAGCTGTTTTTAGGACCCACTCCCCAATGCTATTAATTAAACCATTAGTTTCTGCTAAGGGTATAAAAACACCAGGGGCTATCATGCCCATTTCCGGATGTTGCCAACGGAGTAAAGCTTCTAAACCTATAATTTTACCGGTATGTAAATTGATTTGGGGCTGGTAAAACAGAATCAGCTCTTCCCCATCCAAAGCTCGGTATAAGTTGTTAGATAAGATCATGTTTCTTTTTACTTCTTCTTTCATATCGACAGTACATAAAGCAAACTGGTTTTTGCCTCTTGATTTAGCTTTATACATGGCAATATCTGCATTTTTAATTAAAGTTTCTGCTTCCTCACCGTCATAGGGGTAAACAGCAATACCAGCACTACAAGTAATAAAAAACTCTTGTCCGTTTACATCTAAGGGGTCTTCAAATAATTTCATAATGTTTTCGGCAATCATAATAATATTATTATTATCGTCGATATTGTTTAGTAATAATAAGAATTCATCTCCACCAAACCGGGCAACAGTATCAGTTTTCCGTAAGCTTCCGGCTAAAATCTGGGCAACTTTTTTAATAACAGTATCTCCCGCCCCATGACCCATAGTATCATTCACTGTTTTAAAGCTATCTAAATCTATAAAAATTACCCCTATAAATCTCTCGTTGCGTTTAGCTAAATAAATGGCCTGGCTTAGTCTATCTAGAAACAAGGTATGATTAGGTAGAGCAGTTAGCTGGTCATAGTAAGCCATGTATTGAATTTCTCTTTCCGCCTGGTTTTTTGTTAAGCCATCAGCCAGTAAATTAGCTAGTATTTTTAATAGTTCTAAGTGATTGTCGGTGAAATTTTCAAATGACTTTATTCCCTCTAATCCGATAAAGCCTAAAAGGTTTTTATTACCCAAGACGGGAACTAGGAGTAGGGATTTAAGGTTGTTTTGAGTCATCCATTTCCTTTCCCCCTTGGCCTCATCAGCTAGTTGTTCCACATCTTCTATAAGTACTAGTCGGTTATTATACAATTCTTCCCGCCAGAGGGGGAAATCATCTAGTATTATAGGATTTTGGCCAATTTTAGGGGTTACGTCTTCCCTACACCATTCATGGCTATAAATAACAGTATTATCGGCTTGGTTAAGGGTAAATAGATAAACTCGTTCCCCTAAAAAGAAGTGGCCTATTTTATTGAGCATAATATTAATTTTTTCATCGAAGTTGTTAAAATTAAGGCTAACAAATGTAGCGGAAGTTTCGGAAATGATTTTTTGGAATTTAATTTGGAATAAGTTTTCCTTTAATCTATTGATATAAGTGGCATTAATAAAAGAGCCTAAAAATAAAGCAACAATAATTAGAGCAATTCTTAAAATAAAATCAAGTTCCCCTACCTCCATGGCTTCCGCTGGAGCATACATCCAAACTAGGATTTGGGTTACAATTGTTATAGCTATTATTAGCAATAGTGGGATTCGAGAATCAAAAATTAAGGATATTATTATTATTATAAAAGGAAAAGCCCAAACAGTAATGCCAGCATATTCAATAAATATAAGGGTAATAAGGGGAATATTAAAAACCATCATGGCAACGCCCAGGCAATCCTTTATTTTTTGATTAGTGATAATTTGTAATAATTGGGAGGCCCATCCCATTATGATTAAAGAGCCGCCTGTATAGAGGGTAGCTATTAAGCTTTCCCTGTTTATAATATCAGATAAAAAATAAACTAAAAAGAGGAACAGCCCTACAGATATTAATGCTATGGCTAAATAATAATTTAATCTTATTTTAGTTTCACTGCTTAGTAATAATTCGTGTGATTCCTTTTCTACCTCTCTCATTAAGCCATAACGGTTAATTAAATAATGGATTGTAGCTATAGGAATAAGAATAAATACTGGTGCCATTTGGGGTAGAGGTGTGCTTAATCTAGAACTCCAAATCACATCAGTTAAGCTGCCCAAGATTAAGGCTATAAAAAGTGAAATAAAGATAAGGTTAGCTTGTTTTTTAACCCTTTCATCTGAGGATTTTATTTTCCAATACATAAGAATTAGTAAACAAGCTAGTACATATATTATGTAATAAGTTTGAAAAAAGCTAGTCCAAGTATTTTGTACGGCTACATTAATCCAGCCATAATCTATTTTGGCTAAGTTATACTGGGTAGTAGTAATCGTATTTGAAAGGGCAAAAGCATATATACTGATAACTGCCGGAAAATATAATAGAGGTAAAAGCAGACGGTTCTTAAGTAAGGGCTGGAAGTTGGTGAGTAATATAATAAAATGCAGAAATAATGTATATATAGAACCCCAGCCTAGGGCAGCTAACCTTCTGCTTAATAAGGCTGTTTCTAAATCAGGGGCACCAATAGCTAAGGCAAACCCCAAAGACCATAGAGATAATGAAACGGAAACAGCAAAAAGTGCCTTATTAAGCTTTTCCCGAGGATTTCTATAAATAATATATATACCTGAAAATAAGTATACTGCACAGACTACCAAAAATAGTAATGAAAATAATAACGGCGTATTTTCCATAAAAAGCCCTCCCAACATGGCTTGAGTATAATTAAAAAGCATAACTTAATATGTTAATTATATAGATTAAATGGTTGTTTATAATTTCGAGATATTCTTCACAAGCTATTAAGGTTTAAGGATTATGATTAGCCCCCCTTCTTTATCCCTAATTAGCATGGTTTTTATTTTTAACTTCACATAAATTCCCCCAATATTTCGATAATTAATGATTATATGTTACCAATATATACAAAATAATACAAGGAATATTATGGGATAAAAAGAAGGCTCCTTTTTAGGTCTTATATTTTACAATTTTCGAAGTTATGGGGATTAAGTCAGCCATGTTCTTTCTCTTGAATAGGCCGAGGAGAGGAATTACGAGTTCTGAAGGGGTAGGGCCAAGAATTGTTCTTCTCTTGTAATCATCCATAAGGAAAAAGGGCTGTTACTGACATTTTTCGCACAGCCCTTTTGTTTAGCTTGTATATGAAGAAGAAAGATTTTTAAGATCTCCGGCTACTTCCACAAACTGGTTAGCTAAATCATTTAAAGCATGTGAAATAGCCAGTTGTAATTCAGTTTGTCGGCCGATTTCGTCTAAACTGCTAGCTGATTCCTCAGTTCCGGAGGATATATTGTCTATCTGTCCTATTACTTCGTCTGTTGAAACAAGTATTTGTTGAATAGATGCCGATAATTCCTGAATAGCATTATCAATTTGTACAGCCCCATCTTCAATACCTAAAAACATTTGCTGAGTTTCTTCTACAGCTTCCACCTGCTGATTCTGAATTTTGGTTGCCTTATCAATCTCCTCAAAGGTTGAAACCATACCATTAGTTATTTCATCAATCAACTGGGTAATGTTTTGAGCAGCTTCCCCCGAACCTTCCGCTAGTTTACGTACTTCCTCTGCGACTACAGCAAAACCTCGACCCGCTTCACCAGCCCGAGCTGCCTCAATAGCGGCATTAAGTGCTAGTAAATTAGTCTGGTCGGCAATACTTTGAATCATTGTACTAGCCCCTTCAATTTTTACAGCACTGTCATTATTATTAACCACTATTTCAAAAATTCCTTTAGCCGCTTCATTACTCTCATTAGTTTTTGCTAACAAAGTTTTAATGATGTCAAAGCCTTCTTCTTTACGTTGGTTAATTTCAATTAAAGTACTATTAAGTTCCCCAGTATACTCCCCGACTTGTATTATAAAACCATTAACTTCTTCTAAGCCCATAACTGATTGTTCCGTATCTCTAGCTTGTTCAGTAGCTCCCCGGGCAATTTCTTCAATAGTCTTAGCTAGATCGTCAGAAGCTGACGCAACTTGCTCAGAACTGGCCGTAAGTTCTTGGGAGGTAGCTGCTACATTACCAGCTCCTGTGCTGATATTAGTAATTAATTCTACAATGTTATCCCGCATCATCTTCATCGCCCTGACGATTTGCCCAATTTCATCTTTATTGTCCAGATAACGGTTAACTCTGTTATTTTCATCATAAGTAAAATCATAATTAGCTATTTTCCCAATTCTTTCCGTTATGTCCGCAATTGATTTAACTAAATTTTCCGCAACCACAAAAGTTGCTCCGCCGATAACAGCCAACCCTATTAGACAGATTATTATTAGTTTTAATAAAAGAGCCGAAAGATCAGCAAATACTTCATCATTAGGTACTACGGTGCTAAAGCTCCAAGGAGTAGTAGTATTACCGATTATTACCGGAGCAAAAGATTTCATTACCTGTTCTTCGTATACATTGGAATAAAGCTCTTGGGTAAAAATCTCACCATTTCTAATTTGAGCCATTATATCTTGTGCATCGCCACCCTGGAATTCACTAGCTAATTGCCCTATACTGTTTTGGTCTGGATGAATAATTAAGTTGCCCTGAGAAGTTATTAGTCTACCAAAACCAGTTTCATACAATTCTACATTATCGCCTATTACCTGCATTTGCTCTAGGGAAATGTCAACACCTGCTACCCCTATAGTTTGGCCCTGATATTTAATCGGTACAGCTAAAGTCGTCATCATAGCTGTAGCTCCGCTAGCTTCGTATTCATATGGTTCTAAAATAGTTTCTTCCCCGGATTTAAAAGCTATTTGATAAAAATCTCCTTCTCCATCTAGAGTATAACCTCTTAGGGCCTCAGCTTTTATAGTGGCACCATCTCTATACCAATAAGGAACAAATCTACCCGTCTCATCATGTCCATCAGTACCTGCATATTCGCTATCCTTACCATCAAAAGCATTAGGTTCAAAACCAACCCATAAACCAAAAAACTTTTCATTACTAGCTAGGATATTATTTAAAATAGCATTGGCACTTTTCCTATCAGTACCTTGTTCTATTAACCCTTCCATAGTATAAGCTATGGTTCGGGCTGCATTTAAAGGTTCTTCTAACTCGATTCTAATTTCATTGGCATAATCTTCGGCCATGGTTTCGGTTAAAGTAATGGCATTTTCTCTTTGCACCGTGTAAACACTATATCCTACTACGGCAAAAACAATAGTAAAAATTAAGAATATTGGCACTAAGATCATTAACATCGTTTTAGTCTTTAACTTCACATAAACTCCTCCATTTTTCGATAATCATCCCTTATATATTACTAAAATATACAAAATAATACAAGGAAAAACCTTCAACCAGAGGAAAAGTTTTCGTGCATGTTGATAAAGGTGGGTCTGCCATAAATGTCAGTCTAATATTAGTTTCCCCAGCACTAGATTCTTCACTATCGTTTAAGAATGACACGTAAAAATAGAAACGGGCAACCACAGCCCCCTACAATATCGTTATATCAATATGTAGTGGTGTACCCGTGATCACCCGCATATCATCATGTAGGGGCTGTACCTGTGGTCGCCCGCATACTACCATCATGTAGGGGCGTACCTGTGGTCGCCCGCATACATTAAGGTTAGCAACAACTCTTATAGTTCTAGTTTTTACTCACCTAAGTTTAATTTATTTAAACCTAGTTTAAATATTAAAGCCCCTAAGGATATGATACCTAAGGAAAGACCTATTTCGACTAAGGAGGGGATATATCTTCCGGCAGTATCACCAAACATTGGGGGGCCCGGTAAACTAATTAAGCTATTAAAAAATTCAGCTTGGAGCAGGTTAGATTTAATAAGATAAATGCTTATCAAGGCTAATAAAGCTCCTAGAATGATAGTTCCCATCTGGGAGGAGCCACTAGTCTTACTTAGTATTATAATAGCAGCTACTAAGGCGACTATCTCCAGCCAAAAGCCTAGAGCGCCTTTACCTGTGACTAGCCACAAGGTTGCTTCATAGCCACTACCAGCACCAGGATAAAGCCCTATTAAAACTTCCCCTATTACAATAATCAGTTGTATCCCTAGAAGAAGAGCAGTAACTTTAGCCATTTTAGCTAATAACTCGGGAGGCATTTTCAGGTAACTAGTCTTACTTAGAATAGAAAAGATAATCATTAGTATTGCTAATGCGGCTACTAAGGCGGCAATTAAAAAAGATATAGATTGGACAGGACTATTCCATAGGGGACGAGCTACTTGCATACTGAAAACAAATGAAGTTACTACTACTAAAAGTCCAGCTACAAAAGCAATTATTGCTATAGCTTTAATGGAGTTTTCTTCTTTTTCTCCTCTATGCACTTTCAAAAGCTGCCCAGTGAATATAACTGCAATTATTATATAGAGGGCGAGCATGATAAAGTCCCAAAACATCGGAGAAGCAAAGTTGCCACTAGTAATAAAGAGCCAAGCTTTCCAAGGAGTTCCGATATCTACGAGAATGAATAAACCTGCTACTAAAACTGATACTGCTCCTGTAAAAGCGGCAATTCTACTATAAGGCTTATATTCATTAAGGTTAAACAAGTAAGGTACTGCTGCCCAAAGCAGGCTACCAGCAGCAACTCCAGTAAAAATCATAAAGCCTACGATGTAAAGTCCCCACATATTGCTAGTCCCTAAATTAGTAACTTGCAAACCTTTTGATAACTGGATTCCCCAACAGATAGCGCCTAGGATAGCCAAGGCGGCCAATATGATACTCCATAGGTTAATGGAGTTTGATTTTTTCGTGTTAGTTAGACTCGTCATACTTACACCTCCTTTAAGTTAAGTAGTATACGCTGGGTTTAGTTCCTTTTTCTTCTAGCAAATGGAAATGATTGCGACCTTTAATAGCTTTACTTATCTCACTATTAGGGTCATCAATATCACCAAATATTCGAGCTCGATTAGGACAAGCATCGATACAAGCAGGTTGCAGGTTTTGGGCTAAAAGATGGCTACAAAAGGTACATTTTTCCACCACATTATTTTGATGAGAGGCAACATTAGCATCACCCATAGCCACCTCTATGGCATATTCTGGTTTTTTCCAGTTAAATTGACGTACTCCAGAATAAGGACATGCTACCATACAGTAACGACAACCGATGCATTTATCGTAATCTTGTAATACAATTCCATCTTCTTCTCTTTTATAGGTTGCACCTACAGGACAAGCTTTAACGCAAGGTGCGTTTTCACAATGCTGGCAATTCATAGGCAAGAATTGCATGCGCAAATTAGGGAAGGTTCCTTCCGGTGTATCCATGCTTTCTCCGCCTACGGTCAAAATTCTATTCCACCAAACATCATTAGGGAGATTGTTTTCAACCTTGCATGCTACTGCACATGTATTACAACCTGTACAGCGATCTAGATCAATCGCCATTGCATAACGCATATTTTAATACCCCCTTTATCTTTTCTTTACATCTACTAAAGCGTCAAAAAAGGCAAAGTTAACAGACATTGGATCGGAAGCGCCATTCGTTAATTCTTGGAAACAGCCTTCGATAAACTGTTCCCTTTGCCAGCCTTTAGGAATACTAACGACTCCCGGAGAAATAGCATCATTAACTTCAGCCTTAACTACAGCTTTGCCCCGGTCATTGAACACTTCAACTATGTCTCCACTCTTAATTCCCCGTGCTTCTGCATCTTGGCGACTAATTTTGACTAATGGTTCTGGGTCTAACTCCCTTAGCATGGGCACATTAAACCATTGACTATGGGTACGGTATCTAGAATGTTCTTGAATGAATACCAAGGGGTACTTGGCATACAAGGGATTCTCAGACCAAGCTTCTCCTGGGGGTTTAAAATATGGTAATCTTTCCTTTTCAACAATATCAGATATATCCTGACCATAGTTGACCCGTGGTTGAGGATTTTCACAATAAAGCTGGGCTCTACCTGTTGGAGTGTAGAAAAATGCTTCACCACGAATAAAGGGTTTTTCAGCCGAGCCAGTTCCTCGGACAACTTTTTCTTCCATTAACCGCTCATAAGTAATACCCATTGCCCGCAAATCATCCGAATCCAATAAAACCTTAATCCAATCAGTATCATCCATATCTTCTGGGAAGAATTCACCTAGACCCATCTTATGGGCAATTAGAGAAATAATCTCTCCATCAGGTTTGCTATCATATAAAGGCTCAATAGCCTTTTCTTGCATGTAGATATAAGGGTTATTGTAAGCAGTTCGAAGATCATTTACTTCAAACCAGAAGGATGCTGGTAAAACAATATCAGCATAGCGAGCAGTATCAGTTAATTCAATGTCTGCCACTACAATAAATTCTATGTTAGGTAAAATATCGGTAAACCAATTATTTTGTTGAGTCCAATTGCTCATAGAATTAGATGATGTAGTATACATGGCTTTTACTGGATAAGGTGTGCCCTCAATTGCCTGATCTCTTGCAACTTTATAGAACTCTGTTTGAGGGATGGTATTTGTTGCTGCCATATTAAAATTAGTAACATACATTCCAATGTAGTTAAAGGGTATATTTTGCACAAATAAGCCGGTAAATCCTGCTCCCTTAACTCCAATATTGCCAGTTAGGGAAGCCATCATAAAGGCCGCCATTGACCATAGGTGTCCGTTTTGATAGTGGTCAATTCCATAGTTGGTATAGACTGTGGTAGGTCCATCCACATATATTTGAATTAATTCTTGAATTTTTTCAACTGGAATTTTGGTATATTCGCTAGCTCTTTCCAGAGTGTATTCTTGTACATGATTTTTTAGTAAGGTAAAGACGGTCTCTACCTCAACTCCTTGAATAGTATAAGTTCCTTCAATAGCTACATCTTCGGGACCACTCTTTAGAAGAGCCGGACCATCAGCTATGCTATCCCAGACATAGTAATCATCTTCTTCCTCAGGTAATTCTGGGTTGAAATCGCTTTTACGTAGAATCATGCCATTATCCTTACGCACTAAGAAGGGAGCAGTACTTCTTTTCTTTACAAATTCAACATCGATTAAGTCTTTGTCGATAATTTCATTGATCATAGCCAAAACTAACATAAGGTCTGAACCTGGAACAATTGGAATATATTCGTCAGATTTGTTAGCTGTTGCTGAATAAATAGGATCAATAGTAATAATCTTAGTTCCATTTAACTGTGCATCTTTGGCTATTCGCCAGTTATGGGGCTGTGAATTTACTGGGTTAGATCCCCAAACTATGATGGTTTTTGCATCCATCATAGTACGAGGCTCATTTCCCCATAGCCAAACACTACCGCCAACTACTCTGTCTGACCCATAGCCTGTAGCTTGGTCATAACAAACATTTAATTGGGTACAGCCTATAGAGTTTATTAAACGGTTAAAGATTCCTAAGCATCCATGAACTAAGCCATAGTTTCCGGAACCAACATCAAAGACTAGGGATCTAGGTCCATACTTTTCTTGGATTTCCATAAATTTTCCAGCTATTTCATTAATAGCTTCATCCCAAGAAATACGTTCCCACTTATCTTCCCCACGTTCACCTACACGACGCATGGGGTATCTAATTCGATTAGGGCTATAGGTACGCTGGACTAGGGATAAGCCCTTCAAGCAGCTCCCTGTGTATTCACTATCTGGCCAAGGTGCTGGTGAAGTTTTTACGAGCTTACCATCTCGCACATGGGCATAGAGACGGCAACTTTGGAAACAGTTGGAACGACAAGCACTCGATATTAGTTTTTCTTCACTAGAACCTACTACAGAGTCATCTCCAGCAGCTAAAGCCTTAATCCCTGAGCCCCAGGGACTTGACGTTATCGCTCCTGTAGCAACAGCAGTAGCAGCAGAGGCCTTCAAAAAAGTACGACGGGACATGCCATAATTCGGAGTCCTTTTTGCTTTTTCTTTTTCCAATTCGCTTACCTCCTCTTTAATTAGAGTGATAAACTGTTTTTGGTTTTCTAATAATCTAGCTACAGAGTCATTAAGCTTTTTATCACGTAAAACTTGGATTAGTGCCGGGAATAATTCCTCATCAGCATTTTCTTTCACTAACACCGCACAAGCACCAGCAGTCATTAGCTCGTACTGATATGAAGCTTCGTCAGTAGATACTAATGCTAAGATAAAAAGACCGGGAGTTTGTTCCTTAATGTGGTTAAAGATGTGACGAAAATATTGAGGGTATGAGAATACATCCAAAATAAGCAAATCAATCTGCTCTTCTGAAATCATCTTATATAATTCCTCAATATTATCCACACAGATGCAGTCAACCTTGGTGGCGGCAAAAATCCTTTCCACAGCCTGGCTTAACCATTGGTGTGGTATTGCTACCACAACTTTTAATTTTTCATTGATATAATTTTCCAACCAAAAACAGCTCCTTTGCGCCATTAAGCACAATGTAATTCTTATTGTAAGCGAACCTGCTAGTTTTCTCTGTCAGGAATATACCTTGATTATTGTTTTCCCCACTTCATAAATAAACGGATGGTGTGTCCGTAAAAACCCCCACTTATTTTAATAAATTATATCGAATGGCATAGTCTACTAGTTCAGAACGATGCTCCAGTTTCAATTTAATAGCGATTCGTTCTCGGTAAGTTTCTATAGTGCGGGGAGATAAACAGAGTTTAGTCCCTATTTCTCTACTAGTAAAACCTCTAGCTATAAGCTTAAGAACTTGGCTTTCCCGATCCGATAGAATGTCTGGCATTGCTTCTCCAGTATTTTCATTTCTACAATACTGACTGGCCATCACCTGAACGCCAGCTGAACTTAGAAAAACTTCCCCCTTTATTACTGTATCTATGGCCTTAAGTAAATCCCGGTCTGCTGCAGATTTGTGCACATAGCCTCGTCCACCAGCATTTAGAAATTTCAACAAATATACATCCTCCATATGCATGGTTACTGCTATAACCCTAGTTTCTGGAAGAGTTGCTACAATTTTTTCCGTAGCCTCTATCCCATCAAAATCTGGTAAAGAGATATCCATTAAGACTATATCTGGCTTAACTTGTATAACTCCCTCTACCGCATCAGTGGCATTAGAAGCTTCTCCAACCACCTGGATATTGACTTGTTCTTCCAATAACATAGTGAGTGCATTCCGGAGCAAGGTATGATCATCAGTTAGAAAGACGCGAATGGGGTTATTCATAAATCTACACTCCTTTGCCTTTAACTTTCACCTATATCATAAGGGTAAAGTTATATTTATTTCGGTTCCTTGTCCCAAACTGCTGATAATTTCAAATTCTCCTTCTACTAATTTTATTCTCTCTTCCATACCTAAGAGACCCAGACCTTTTTTAAGATCAACCGACGTCATTCCTTTTCCATTATCCTTAATTTGTAATTGCATCTGACTGGCGCTAACTTTAAGAGTAATAATAACTTGGCTAGCTTCGGCATGCCTCACCACATTAGTCAAGCTTTCTTGAACCGCCCGATAAATCGCTGTCTCAATGTCACTAGGAAAAGGCTCTTTAATGCGAGGACTTATAAAATCTACTGTAATCCCCGAATAACGACTATATTCTTCTATATGCCACTCCAAAGCAGCAATTAGTCCTAAGTTTTCTAGCACTGTAGGTCGCAGATTCATAGCTAGACGTCTTATATCTTCAATTGTTTGTTGAGTAAGATAGCGCAGGCCTCCTAGACGATCATAAATCACCTCAATATCCGGTTCATGTTGCAGCATTTTTAATTGTAGCAAAATTGAGGTCATAGCCTGGCCTAATTCATCATGTAATTCTCGGGCTAGAACTTTTTTACTATTTTCTAATTCATCTATAGCATGTTTACAGATTTTCTGGAGGTTGGCTTCCCTTAACTTTAAGTAATGGATTTCCTCTTCCAATGCCTTGTTACGGGCTAATAGTTGGTTTAATAATTGATTATCCACGCTAATTCCACCTCATGCTTGATTTCTTTTTCTATACATACTATTATAACGTACTTTATTCACCAATAGAGTCCTATATATTGGTGAATAAGTTCGTTTTATGAAAATTTTACATAAAAAAGCAGAGGAGTTCGTCCTTGATGTATGAACTCCTCTGGATCAAATGGATATTATTTTAAATTTTTATAATTAAATGATAGTCGTTATAATTCACTAACTTAATCATTATTCTACGATAACTATTTCTCCTGCTGTTACCGGAATTAATAAGGTATCTTTATCCCCGGCATATTTATGGACTATAGCATCTGCATAGGCATCGTTTACTAATAACTCCATAAAGGCTCTGCGGTTAGGGTATGAAATTAGATAAAATTGATCCCAATCGTTAGGTTCTCCAGTAGAGTTAACTACTGCCGGGCCGGTAAAGGTAACACCAAATAAAGAGTAGGAGCCTGTATTCATCATAATAGGATAACAAGCTTTAGAGTAGAGCATCTTGGCATCAAGGATTGTTTCTGCTCTATCACCTTGCCAATTCTCGGGATATTGAAGCTCAGCATATTCTTTAATAAGGTTGATCATGTAAAAGGGTTTGCCATCATCAGCTTCGGCAAATTCTCTTATAAGGCTTACTTCATAAGGATCCAAAGGTTTCCCCGTTCTCTCTCCAGTTAGGTTTCTTTGATATTTTTCTAGATAAATCTCTATTTCTTCTGCTGTTAGGGGTTCACTATCAACAAAAGGCTCTTGGGGAGTCAAAGTTCCTGAAGTTGTAGGAATCAGTAAAGTATCTTTATCACCTGCATATTTGTGTACAATAGCATCAGCATAGGCATCACTAGCTAATAATTCCATAAAACCTTTCCGATTAGGATAAGATATAAGATAAAATTGATCCCAGTTTTCTACGTCAACACCGGAATTAACTACCTCCGGGCTGGCATAGTTTACGCCAAACATTGAATAAGACCCGGTTTCTTTCATAATTGGGTAACAAGCTTTAGAATAAAGCATCTTGGCATCCAGAACTGTTTTTGCTCTGTCACCTTGCCAATTCTCAGGATACTGAGGCTCATTATGTTCTCTAATAAGGTTAATCATATAAAAAGGTTTTCCATCATCTGCTTCCGCAAACTCTCTGAATAATTGCAAATCACTAGGTAAAAGCTCCTGCCCAGTTCTTTCTAAGGTGAGATTTGCCTCAATTTTAGCTAGATAGTATTCAATTTCATCTTTTGTCATTGGCTCTCCCTCTTTAGAAACATTCACGGGAAGAGTAATTTCCGTTCCATTATTTAGTCCAGTAGTATCTGGCTCCAAGTTTTCCGGAGAATTGCATCCAATAAGAGAAAAAACAAAAACTAAGCATAGTCCAATTGCTACTAACTTTTTCTTCATGAGTACCTTCCGCCTTTCTTTATTAAATCTTTTTAATTAATCCTCCTTACAAAAAATTTCGCCCTCTATTCGTACCATATCAGTATAATATAATAATTATATATAATAGCTAGGTTAATTTCTGTAGGGAATAAATCTCAATTCCATTTAATTCTTGCTCCTTAAAATACTTACAAGATTATCAGTAATAATCACTACGCAAACCCATCTTTTTTACTGTTTTTAACTATTTTCAAATAATTTCTTACGCACGTCAAATAGTAGTTCCTCTTGGGGAGGTTCTTTTCTACACCAATAACACAGACCTTGTTCATTGACAAGAGTATGGGCCTCACATCGTTTGCATTTTTCCACTGGGGTTTTGTAGATTTCTCTATATTCGAAAGGCTCATTATCAATATTGCGATCACGAGTAATGCTCTGGGTCGGACAAAAGAGCATGCACACACGACAATCTAAACAACGTCCACTAATAAAAGTATGAATAGATTCCCTATCCTTAACTGTGATTTGTAATGCCTGGGTAGGGCAGAATCTAGCACACATCCCACATTTAACACAGTCAGAGCTAATTTGAATATCTGGCCAAAAGACTGGACTTCCACCTTCTTGGTAGTGTTTTTTATAACTTTCTTCGAGACGTTTTTGCCAGTCAGGCAAGAGGTTTTTCCTTTTTCCATTTACTTTTCCCGCACTCTCTAAGTAATCTGGGGTAAGCCTCGACTCTTTCACCTTTTCTATTACAGATAGGAAAAGATCTCGCCGTGAGGTCACTTTCAAGCCAGACTCTGCCGCCTGGTATTTTTTCTTCTTTTGGATTTTTGCTGCAATATCAATGTAGGCAAAGTCGGATATATGACCAGATGCACTTAACCATTCTATAGCTGTTTCGACTGCTATATTCATGCGTTTAAGGGTGCTTTTCATGGAACACTCTTCACATTCATCTAGACGTAATTCTACTGCTGTAAGTAGCCCTATATCATACCAAGCTCCTTTGGAAAGACTGCTTAAGCAGGTGGGAATCTGAATCGCCCCTTTCCCTTTTTCCTCTTTGGAAAGGTAAGGGGCAGAGTGAATGCCACAGAAAAATTGGGTTTCCTTAGCCCCCTTTGCTTTCACATCAAAAATAATGGTTGTTTCATCCCATTGACTAGAACTAAAAACTTGAGTAGGGCAATCGGTAAAACATAGTCCACAACCTACACAATCTTTATGCATAAAATAAATTTCATGATTAGACAAAACTAAAGCTTGACCTGGACAATTAGCAACACAATGGGTACATTCTACGCCATTGTGCTGGCGGTTCAAACATCTATTAGCATCAATTTGTATATAGTTTCCATGATTAAAGAGCATACTCTTCCACACCCCTTTTCCTTTGATAACCTACTGCATTTCAACTGGATGATATACAAGGGTAAAGTGTTTAAAATAGAAACTTCAACTCAACCATATTGTACATATTAGCGGATTAAAAGAAAAGACTCTTATTGCTAGCTACACTTTAAGGATTTTCCCTAACCCTATTATTCCTACTTGAGCTATCAGTTCATATACTACGAACTCGGTTTCTGTTTCTAATTTAGCCAAAAACTTATCGCACCACTTATTAAGATGATGTTCCTGGAATTGCTTAATTTGCTTTTCTAGCCTTACTAACTCTTGGTCCTTTTTCTCTTGTAAGGCTTGTCCTTTCCTGGCATACAGATACATCATGAATTCCAATTCTGCGGCTATATGGTCTGCCGGTTCTGCTGATTGGTCAGCTAAACTAAGTCCGGCTTCTTTATAACAACGTTCCACATCAAGGGCTATAGGACTCGTAAATAGAATTGTTGCCTCCTTGTTTTCTCGATCTTGTAAAAAAAGAGTCTCATAAATATTAATTACTGGCTTTCTAGGATTATCAAAAAGCCGAGTATATTCTCGTTTCATCTGAGTTAGAAAGGGGGGTACATCCTCCTGAGGTAAAAAACTCTTGAGTAATTCTTCCACTTTAGCAATCTCGTCTTGACTACAATAAAGCTCCTTTAAAATGTTTATGGCATCTTGTCCATAACTACCATCTAATATTGCTTTAGCTAAGTCATGGTCGGGAAAACGTAGTGAAATAGAGAGAAGTTGAAAAAAATCCGAGATAGCTAATGCATTCATAACATCGGGTTGAGATAAATTATTATTCATATCTATTCTCCTTTTAGATCTTAATTGACTTTAATGATAGTTTAACAAAGATATCGTTTAGATACCATATATCTTTTATTAAAGTACTTCCTCTTAGGCATTTTTCTTTAGTTTTAGAGATAAATTACCCAGCTTAACCAACCATACTTGCCTAATAAAGTAAATAGCCTTAGAGATAAAGCGTTAAATGTGTTAAAATATATATTATAGCATTAATTCAATTATATATGGAACCACTAAAATATTTATTATTTACCTAATATATTAACTTGAAGGAGAGAGATAAATAATATGTTTAAAGTAAACGATTATGTTGTCTACAACTCAACGGGGGTATATAAAATCATGGACATTACCCAAGAGATGCATAATGATGAGTACAAGGATTATTATGTGCTACAACCAGTCTATGCCGAGAATTTAACCATCAAGACTCCTATAAATAATCCTAAGCTTTCCATGCGTAAAATAATGACTAAAGAAGAAGTTATGGCCTTAATAGATTCTATACCTGAAACAGAACTGATTTGGATAAATGATGACCGAGAAAGAAGTAAAACCTTTAAGGCCGTTCTTAAAACTGCCGATAGTGAGCAATTAGTAAAACTAGTCCGGTCCATTCATTTTATGAAACAAGAAAGAAAAGAACAAGGTAAAAAGCTTTCCAAAGTAGATGAAATCGCAGAATTACTGAGAATTAATCTTGGTGCTGCATATGAATTATGCAGGCAAGAGGATTTTCCAAGCTTTCAAGTGAACCACAGTATAAGGGTGCATAAAAAAGGGTTATTAAGATGGGTTGAAGAACAATATTTAACTACTGGCTAATTCAGGAGGGGGTGAAAAACTTTTGGCTAAACGCAGTAACAGTGAAGGCTCCATATATCGTAGAAAAGATGGGCGTTGGGCAGGGGCTATAACAATAGGATTCAGTCCAGATGGTAAGCAAAAGCGAAAATACTTCTATGGCAAAACTAAAAAGGAGGTGCAAGAAAAGCTAACCAAAGCAAAGTATCTCCAACAAACGGGCAGATTAAGCCTAAATAGTATAGAAAATGTAACCCTTACAAAATGGCTAGAACATTGGCTAGAAAATTACAAAAAGAACTCAGTTAAGCCTAAAACTTATGTTTCTTATAAGCAAGTAATAGAGAATTATCTTATACCAGGGCTAGGAAAAAGTAAATTAAGGGAATTATCAACTAACCGAATTCAAAAAACTATCAATGATTTAGCAGGAAGGGTGTCGCCTAGAACAGTAGAATATACAATATCTATTTTAAGGCAAGCCCTGAATCAGGCAATAGTAGAAGGATATATGCATAGTAACCCTGCCCAGAATATAGCCCTACCACGCAAAAAAGAAAGGAAAGTAAGAAGTTTTACAGAGACAGAAACAGAAAAGATTTTCAGTATTATAGAAGATCCATTGCATTATATTATTTATTTCAGTTATCTTTCAACTGGTGTAAGGCGTGGAGAATTACTGGCCCTGCGATGGGAGGATATTAATCTAACAGATAGGACATTCAGCATTAATAGGGGCATAACAAAGGATTTAGACGATAAATGGGTAATTGATACCCCAAAAAACGAGGAAAGTATTAGAATCTTTACAATACCAGATAGGTTAGTAGTAGAACTTAAAAAGCACCAGTTAGAACAAAAAAAGCAAATCCTAAAAGTAGGCAAATTGTATAATAACCAAGGATTAGCTTTTGCCAAAGATGATGGTAGTTTCTATACTCCCGAATACATTACTAGGCGTTTTAGGAGATACTGTCATAAGATAGGTATAGACGGTACCCTACATGAATTACGCCATACATTTGCTACATTTGCCCTTCAAAGTGGAATGGATATTACTACAGTTAGCAAGATGCTAGGACATAAAGATGTTACAACTACATTAAATATTTATTCTCATGTACTCCCCCACTCTACAGAAAGAGTGGCAAAAACAATTAACGAACTTTTACCAAAAAGAAAATACTCAGCCGAAGCTGAGTAAAAAAAACTAAACATTTCGCTATATAAAGAACTAGTTTCCTAGTTCTTTATTATTTGAAGAAAATCGGGTAGCTGTACGGTAGCTGTATTTTGTATAAAACCAATGTTTTTCAAAGTTCACTTACCTTGCTATAAGCCCGATATTTCGGTATTTCAAATGGTGAGCCATCCGCGACTCGAACGCGGGACGCCCTGATTAAAAGTCAGGTG
>CAZFXK010000032.1:0-22172 GCA_964522975.1 uncultured Bacteroides sp.
TGACACAAAAAGATATGGCAAAAAAGTCAAGTGCTTGGCTTGGAAAAGCCTATCGCTCTGTCGCGATGAACGGAAGGGCAAAAACTCGCTTCGCTCAAACAGTTTGCCCTTCTTTTCGTTCCCTGCTCCTTCACTCTTTAACGGCTTTTCCAAGAGAGCACCATTAGGAGAATCTTCTTTGTTGGTCAAAGAGTTATTCTTTAGAAAACTTCTTTTTAAATAGTTCTTTTCTATTCATTGAATCTACCTTTTTGCCTTGATGCAAAAAGATATGGCAAAAAAATCAAGTGCTGGGCTTGAAAAAGCCTATCGTTCTGTCGCGATGAACGGAAGGGCAAAAACTCGCTTCGCTCAAACAGTTTGCCCTTCTTTTCGTTCTTTGCTCCTTCACTCTTTAACGGCTTTTCCAAGAGAGCACAGATTAGAAGGGGTAGCTTCTTAGGGTGTATGGTTTTCTATCATAAAACATTTAATTTAGTTGAGCAGGTTGTACAAAGTACGATACCTTTATTAATGATTATTGCATATAAGAACGGATTCTTTCTAAGAAAAAGAAATATTAGAAACTAAAAATACTCGGAAAGTAAAACCCGTCCTTTCCGGAGAGGCGATAAAGAAAAAGAGTGAGACAGCTGTTAAAAAGTACAAACTGTTTGAGCGAAGCGAGTTTTTGTACTTTAGGCTGCCTCGCACTTTTTCCGACTCGGAGGAACAGACTTGACCTTTTTAGATTCCTTTTTTCTGTCAAGAGAAAAAAGAATAAGATATAAGCACTATTACAGTGCAAAATTATGTTTTTTTTGCACTGTAATAGTGCAAGTTTATGTTATATTTGTAAAAACAGATGATATGGAAAAGTTATTTGAGTATTCTAATAGACTAATAAAAGAAGTAGAGACAAGTTTTTTTCGTTATATGCATAATGAAATCAACTGGAAAAGTCGAATGATTGGTCTTATCGGACCTCGTGGTGTAGGTAAAACGACCTTAGTATTACAATATATCCAACAAAATTTGAATCCAACGGAAACACTTTATGTTACAGCTGAAGACTTTTATTTTGTTGATAACAGGATTACAGAACTTGCAGATACTTTTGTGAAATACGGAGGTAAGTATCTGTTCATTGATGAAATTCATAAATACAAAGATTGGGCAAAAGAACTGAAACTGATTTATGATTATCATAAAGATCTTAACGTAGTATTCACAGGATCATCAGTTTTGGATATAAAAAAAGGAGCTTCTGACTTAAGCCGTAGAGCTGTCATGTACAATATGCAAGGTTTATCCTTTCGCGAGTATTTAAAATTATTTCATAATATATCAGCAAGCACATATTCATTAGATGATATATTACAGCATAAGGTGGAGGTTTTAGATTTAGAACGTCCATTACCACTTTTTGCTGATTACCTAAAAAGGGGATACTATCCTTTCGCGTTGGAAGAGGATTTTGAAATTCGTCTGGGACAGATAATTAATCAAACACTAGAAAATGACATTCCTATGTATGCTGATATGAATGTTGCAACAGGCAGGAAGCTAAAACAGTTACTTGCTATAATTTCTAAAAGTGCACCCTTTAAACCGAATATGAGTAAAATAGCGGAAATGCTGTCTGCTAGTCGCAATAATATTTCGGATTATTGCCTTTATATCGAGGAAGCGGGTATGATAGCTCAACTAAGAGATAACACAGGAGGCTTTCGAGGATTGGGTAAGGTAGATAAAATCTATCTGGACAATACTAATTTAATTTATAGTCTTGCGGAAGATACTTCTAACATTGGTAATATTCGGGAGACCTTTTTTTTAAACCAAATGCGAGTGAAACACGATGTTTTTGCTTCTCCTGTTGCTGATTTCTTAATTGGCGATAAAACATTTGAGGTTGGAGGTAAGAATAAAGGGCAGAAGCAAATTAAAG
Source organism: uncultured Bacteroides sp. (assembly GCA_964522975.1). GTDB lineage: Bacteria > Bacteroidota > Bacteroidia > Bacteroidales > Bacteroidaceae > Bacteroides_E. The sequence continues at coordinate 1,931 of CAZFXK010000032.1, forward strand.
ATATTGAGAGTGGATATATTGTAAAAGATGATATTGAACATGGTTTTTTAAATATCATTCCACTGTGGCAATTAGGGCTAACTTATTAAATAATATATGAATTCATACACTGCCTTGAGGTGAACTAAATAGTGCACCTATTATCTACCTTTAGATAGATAATAAATTGATTATTAATATGAAAAACTTTTTGCATCGAAAAACATCTTTTCTACTCTTGAATCTACCTTTTTGTCTTGACACAAAAAGGTATGGCAAAAAAGTCAAGTGCTTGGCTTGAAAAAGCCTATCGCTCTGTCGCGATGAACGGAAGGGCAAAAACTCGCTTCGCTCAAACAGTTTGCCCTTCTTTTCGTTCCCTGCTCCTTCACTCTTTAACGGCTTTTCCAAGAGAGCACCATTAGGAGAATCTTCTTTGTTGGTCAAAGAATTATTCTTTAGAAAACTTCTTTTAAAATAGTTCTTTTCTACTCATTGAATCTACCTTTTTGTCTTGACACAAAAAGGTATGGCAAAAAAGTCAAGTGCTTGGCTTGAAAAAGCCTATCGCTCTGTCGCGATGAACGGAAGGGCAAAAACTCGCTTCGCTCAAACAGTTTGCCCTTCTTTTCGTTCCCTGCTCCTTCACTCTTTAACGGCTTTTCCAAGAGAGCACCATTTAGAAGGGTATTCATTAGTATGTTTGGTTATTCTTTCTTAAAAAAGAAACCTTTTCGATAAAAAGCGTACATGGATAAAACAATCATTTGAAAAACGAATATAAAGCCAAAAACCTGTCTTTTCCGACTCGCAGGAACAGACTTGATCTTTTTTCGGTTCCTTTTTTCTATCAAGAGAAAAAAGGAATAAACATTAGCTTGCTTTACAAAGCAAAAAAACCTTTTTATTTTTCTTTTTGGATTATGAAAAAAGAGGAATAGACTCGGTCTGGGAGAGAAGACGTGTCGCTCCCGGACCGACCGAGGTTATGACCCAGACCGAAAGAGAGTTTAACCCAGACCGATGAACGGTGGCTTTTTACTCCTTAAACACAAGACTAATTATAAGCTTTTATATTTTTGTATGGCTTTGAATGTGTTTTTTCGAGCCGTTTGTACCGATGGCGGTAAGCTTGACGTGTCCATAAGATCTAAGATGGTTTGAAACTCCTGTAATAGCTCAGGAATGGGGCGACACATTTCGTATGCCAGTTTTAAGCATAAGGTAATGATTGCGGGTGGATCATTCAGCGTGATGCATTTATCTAAACAGAAATTCAGAAAATCGACACGAGGCGGATTCGGCATAGGTTGACGATGGAGTAGGGAGAGTAGGAGTCGGCTACGCGTTGCATTCTTGCTGATGAGCACTTCATCGATCAACTCATTCTGCTTTTTATAGAGCCATTGATAATCAAGCCAGGTAAAATAGGTCATTGCCCAAAGCGCATTGTTAGCTATCGTTTTATTTTCTTCAAAGATGAGTTGGTATAGTTCTTCCTTGCCCTGATCATTGTGTTGTGTCCAATAGGTTATTTCGTGGATATCATCCATTTGAATGCGCTTGGAGAACTTAGCCTTTAAATCCATTGGCAAGGATCGATTATGGGGAGTGTCGTCGTCCTCAAAGAAGAGGAAAGTTTTATGAATATCTTCCATTAGCTATTATTGTTTAGACTTCGCCCACCCAAGAAAGAACATACTCCAATCCTTTGGTTTGAGGTACGTTCTCTTGAATGGAGTATTTACCTGTTAAATGTAACTCCTTGCAAGTCAATTCAAAATGACAGAGGGCAATGCCAAGGTCGTTTAAGGAGAACCGACTGACTTGATGATAAAAGTGGAAGATGTGCCGTTCTTTAACGATTCGCCAAGGTTGTTTGTTACTCCCCGAAGGAGCTAAGCGAACCATCTCGAGTGGTGTTTTGTATTTACCGGTTTCGTCCGGAGTCAAAGAATCCTTGAATGTGTGGTTGAAGAATAGCGATTCAAACGGTTTTCTCCGATTGCTTCCCGCTCCGGCTCGCATCAAAGAATCTATTGTCGTTCTTTTCTCTCCGGGATAGCCTACAGGAGAAATGATGGCTAATCTCTCTTTTTCATTTAATTCGATTTGAGCTAAAAAATCCTTGGACTTGAAGGATGCCCCCAGCCAACAAGTTCCCAGTTTCAATTGAGTACAATAAAGAATGAGCTCTTCAAAAAGATAACCGGCACCAACTACATCCATGGGCTCTTCTTGGGTGATTAGTGCCAAAAAGTGATTAGCTCCCTGAATCACCCCATACGTTCCCAGCTTGACCGGTTGGTTTCCTACCGTATTGCTGATTAGTTCTATTCTTGCCTTAGCCCCAAAAGGAGCAGATCGTTGCCGGATATGATGCTTGATGTGATTAATGTCCTCTTCTTTAAGAGGCGTATACGTATAACTGCGGACAGATTTGCGCTTTTGTATTAATTTAATGACAGACGGATTCATTTATACCTTATTCCTTAATGACTGATTGACTTCTACTTTTTCATGGCCGCCGCCTTTAAGTTGGCCGGCATCTTTTCAATGGCATAACGTAATGCCGTACGAGGCATCACGGCTTTATGCCGCATTACATACTGAAAGACCTCCTCTTGATGAGCTTCGCTTGCCGCTTTAAGCATCCAGCCGTACCCTTTTTGAACCAAATCGTCCTCGTCGAGCAACAGTTGGTCGGCAATCTCAAAAACAGCATCTAAAAACAATCCCTTCCGTGCAGGAATGATGAGAGTAACCGCAGCCGCCCGTTTCACCCAGCGATTGGTTGAAGATGTCCATTGCTTTAACTCTTCCAGATAGTGAGGATATTTCATTATGAAACTACCCAGGGTATGATTACAGAGCGTGTCGCAATCGGCCCAGTTGGTCAGATAGTTATGAACCCACCGTTCAAAAACGGTGAAATCATTCGGTTCATATTGTTTTTGTTGTGATTCGGCCCAGAAACAAGCGATGAACGCTTCTTCAAGATAGCCTGTTTTCCAAAGCTCTTCGCACAATCCAAATAAATCCTGCTTTGAGATCCCCACGAGTTGCCTTAATCCTTTTTTCGCTATTTTCCTGACTTCGGCGGCTCTCACTCCATAGACTTTGGGCGATTCGCCCTCTTTAAAGAAACGGGAAGCAGAAGCGACTGCTTTCGGGTCGATCTGTTCTTTCAAGGCTTGTCGTATCCAAAGAATAATTTGATTCGTCTGATTTTCTTGATTCTTCATAGGTTGTTACTCTTTATGTAATTTCATAACCACACTCCTCAAAGATTCTTTTATCTTCAGCTACCGTAGATCCAATGGTAGTCAGTAAATCGCCCACAATGGCTGCATTGATTCCAATTTGCAATGCTCTTTTCAGCACCTCTTTCGATAAGCGTTTCCTGCCACCGGCAAGTCTTAAAAATGCAGTTGGATTAATAAAACGGAAGAGAGCTATGGTAGTTAAGATCTCTTCATCACTCAATAGGGGCGTCTTCTCTAAGTCAGTTCCCGGAATGGGATGCAGTATATTTAAAGGTATGGATTGTATGTTTAGCGATTGTAGCGTAAAGGCTAATTCTATTCGTTGTTCAAGAGATTCACCCATACCGATGATACCTCCACAACAAAGGCTCATACCTGCCTCTCGTGCTGCACTTAATGTGTTTATCTTCTCCTCTTGTGTATGGGTGCTGCACAATTCTTGAAAATAAGAAGGAGCTGTTTCCAAATTGCAATGGTAACGGCTTACTCCGGCTTGACGTAGTTTTTGAAGTTCCTCTTTATTTAACAGGCCTAATGAAGCACACAGCTTGAGAGTTGTGTTTTTTTGTAAGTAACGGTAGCTTTTACACAATTTATCCAGATCCTTAGGCGAAGGTTTCCTACCACTGGTAACCAATGAAAACCGATGAATGCCCCTTTGTTCATTGGTCTGTGCTGTTTTCAGGCTTTCTTCTTTGGATACCAAGTCATAAACTTCAATTTGAGCCGAGCTATGGACCGATTGAGCACACCATTTACAGTTTTCACTACATAATCCCGATTTGGCATTTTGAATGGAGCATAAATCAAACTGTTTTGAGGCCCATTTTTTTGTTATTTCATGAGCTGCATCATATAAAGCCTCTTTATCAGCTGAGGTGGCCAACTCTAATGCCGTTTCTTTGCTAATGACTTCACTTTTTAATATTTTATTCTTTATTGTTTTGATATTCACTGTATTATATTCTTTTAATTCATCTGTTTATCCGATGATCGGGGATTTGTTTCCTAAAATTATGAAAATATTTTTTATGAGGGTGCTTTTATGGGAGTTAAAAAAGAAATATCTTTTGAACGAAGTCTTGAAGCAGGACATAAAAAAACTCACCAAGCAATTGCTTGGTGAGTTTTTTCGTTCTGTTGTTTTTTAGATTCTCATTCTTTGTTCCTGAGATGATTCCAACCCTGTGCAAGAATTTCCATTTCTTGATTATCACGTGTTACCAGCACTTTACCCAGTTTGGATTCGGCAATGTGCCCAATAAGATGAATATCTTTTAATTGAACTATTTTTTCATGATCCCCAATGGGAACTGTGAAAAGCAATTCATAATCTTCCCCTCCGTTCATGGCACAAGTGGTAGCGTTTAGATTGAACTCTTCCGCCATAAGCGCCGTTTGGTAATCTATGGGCAAGTTTTCTTCAAAGACTCTGCATCCCACCTGACTTTGTGTGCAGATGTGCATCAGCTCCGAACTCAACCCATCTGATATGTCCATCATGGAAGTTGGTTTTATATTGGCTTTTTGCAAAGCATCAATAATGTCTTTTCTAGCTCTGGGGCGTAGTTGACGTTCTAAGATGTATTCCTTTCCTGCAAAATCGGGTTGTGGGTCATTAGAATCTTTAAATATGGATTTTTCTCTTTCAAGTAATTGCAATCCCATATAAGCCGCACCAAGATTTCCACTCACACAAATAAGATCGGTGTTTTTTGCTCCATTGCGATAAACAATTTGCTCTTTATCGGCTTCACCAATGCAGGTAACACTAATGGCCAACCCGGTTAATGAAGAGGTGGTATCTCCTCCCACAATATCTACTTGATGTTCTTTACAAGCTATTTTTACCCCATTATAAAGAGCCTCTAAGTCTTCCACCATGAAACGCTTACCTAAAGCAATGGTTAAGGTTATTTGCTTAGGCCTGCCATTCATGGCATAGATGTCGGAGAAATTTACGATGGCTGATTTATACCCCAGATGCGTTAAAGGGGTGTATACTAAATCAAAGTGTACACCCTCCATTAAAATATCTGTAGAAACCAGTACCTCTTTGTTGGGATAGGAGAGGACTGCTGCATCGTCGCCTATGCCGTATTTACTTGAATTATTTTGTAATTTTATATCTTTAGTGAGGTGATCGATTAGTCCGAATTCCCCAAGAGATGCTATTTCCGTACTCATCTGAATTTATGAACGTTTAATGAGTTCACGCATAATGGCCGTCATTTTAGGTTGTGCTTTGTCGGCTGCAATCTGAACTTCTTCGTGAGATATTTCCACAATTTTGCCTTCAACGCCCAAATCGGTGATTACAGAAATGCCAAATACCTTGATGCCGGCGTGGTTTGCTACAATTACTTCGGGAACAGTAGACATACCTACCGTATCTCCACCGATGATACGGAACATTTTATATTCTGCCGGAGTTTCAAAAGTAGGGCCTTGCGTTCCTACATAAACCCCTTGCTGAACCTTGATGTTCAGCTCTTTGGCAATGTCCAACGCTTTTTGAATGAGTCCACGATCGTAAGCTTGGCTCATATCCGGGAAACGGTCGCCATACATATTCTTTCCTCTCAGCGGATGCTCCGGAAACGTATTGATGTGATCTGTGATAATCATTAAATCGCCAATTTCATAATTGGGATCCATTCCTCCACTGGCATTCGACACGAAAAGCGTTTCAATGCCCAGCTCTTTCATTACGCGAATGGGGAAAGTTACCTCTTTCATATCATAACCTTCGTAGTAGTGGAAACGCCCTTGCATGGCTAAGATGTCTTTTCCGCCTAACTTTCCAAAAATAAGCTTACCACTATGTCCTTCTACCGTAGAAAGAGGGAAATTGGGAATTTGAGTATATTCTATTTCGTATTTATCTTCAATTTCATTGACTAAACTACCTAATCCGGTACCCAGTATGATGGCGGTTTTAGGATTCGTTTTCATTTGATCTTTAAGATAATTCGCAGTTTCTTTGATTTTCTCTAACATAGTTCTCTATTTTTTTAGTGAATTCATATTTTCTCTGTTGCAGTATCTTTATTCTAACGGGTAATGCATACAAATTGTTTTTAATTTCATCCGGAATCTCGGGCATGTGCTTTAATCGGATGGCATCTTTTTCGGTGGTGATGATGATTTTTTTCTCTCCTTGGATTTGGTTGAATTGATTCTTCATTTTCTTCAAGTCCCCTTCACTGAAGTTGTGATGATCATTGAAAGTCAAGGAAGTTATCTTCTGCGTGTAATTTTCCAGCTTCTTCTTTAATTGAATGGGAGAAGCGATGCCTGTAATTAAAAAAACCTCTTCTTCTTTTTGTATGGATGAGAGTTTTCGCACCGGAAGCCCATTGGAAGGGAATACCGGAGTTAGACTACCATAGATTAAAGAGCTGAAGAATAAATCCTGAAAAGGATAAAGATCTAAATGTTTGGAGATGATGTTGAAATAGATGGGTTTAATATCCTCCGGGCATTTAGTGACGATGACCATTTGCGCCCTGTCTTTCCCCTTTGCCGGCTCTCTGAGTCGGCCGGCCGGCAGAAGCTTATCTTCAGTAAACAAGCGGTTGTAGTCCGTGAGTAAGATGTTTAATCCGGCTTTTACTTTTCTGTGCTGAAAGGCATCATCAAGTAGTATCACCTCGATTGGTGGATTGTTTTTAGCCATCAGTCTTTCTATGCCGTGGCATCTATCTCTGTCGACGGCAACCGTGATGTCGGGATATTTGCTTTTAATTTGACAAGGTTCATCCCCAATGGCCAAAGGGGTGCTTTCGGAGGTTGCTTCAATGTATTCCTTGGTATCCCGCTTATACCCCCTACTTAAAACGGCAACCTTGTATTGGCTTTTCAAAAGCTCTATCAAGAGTTCGGTATGCGGTGTTTTTCCGGTGCCACCCACAGCTAAATTACCAATGCAAATAATGGGCATGGGAAACTTTCTGGATGGAAAGATTCCCCAATTGAAGAGCGTATTTCTAATCCTAACCCCTAATCCATAAAGAAAAGAGAGCGGTAATAATCCTTTTTTAATTTTGAAGTTCTCTTGTGTCATTAAGATGAATATGCCTTGTTATTGAATATTTAAATCGAAAGGAAGTCGGGCTTGTATGTAACTCCCCTCATTCAAGCTGTTCAGTAAATGGATGGGATTGAAAAAATGAAACAGAATTTCCTTATCTTGAATTGTTTTAAGTACAGAAGAGTTGGTGCTTTTCAGCAATAAGTTGAACATACTTTCCTTAGCCGGGTAGGAGGTTACGGTGTACGAATCGAGCTCAGCTTTTTCGGCTGCTAATTTTACCGCTAATTCCAATCCGCCGATGCCATCTACCAGGTTCAGCTCTTTCGCCATTTCTCCTGTCCAAACCCTGCCTTCAGCAATTTTATGAATCTCTTCGGGTGTTGTTTTCCTTCCTTCTGCACAACGAGCTAAAAACAGGTCATACCCACGATTTACATTCAGCTGTAAAAGAGCTTGCTCTTCTTTATTCAATCCCCGTCCGATGAGTCCAAAGTCGGAAAACCGATTTGTCTTTACCGAACCTACATTAATGCCTATCTTTTTAGTCAGTTCCTCGGTATTAGGATACATGCCAAAAATGCCGATGGATCCGGTTAAGGTGGTTGGAGTAGCCAGAATGGTGTCTGCAGCACTAGATATGTAATAACCTCCTGATGCTGCATAATCGCCCATGGAAACAATGACGGGTTTTTTCTTTTTCAAATCCTTGATTGCTTTCCATATTTGTTCTGAAGCATAAGCACTTCCTCCGGGTGAGTTTACACGGAATACGACTGCTTTGATGTGTTTATTCTCTTCTAATTTCTTTAAATCCTTTACCACTTTACTGCCAATGATGTAGTTGGTGGATTGCAGAGAGAAGGAGGGTTCGTTATCTATGATGTCTCCGGAAGCATAATAAACGGCGAGTAGATTGCCACTTTTATCCTTTGGTGTACTTTCTCTTACTTTAGCCATCTGATTGATGCCTATGAAATTTAATTTTTTGTCGGCATCAATATTCAGCTCTTCTTTCAGTAGGGCATCAACTTCTGTTTTGTAAAGCAAGGTATCTACCAAGTTGCTCGCTAAAATTGTTTCTGCAGGTTGAAGCAGAGGCATTTGATTGGCTAAAAGGTTCAATGAGTCTATAGAGATTTGGCGATCTCTAGAAACAGACGTCAAGAGATTATTCCAGGTGTTACCCAATAAGGCCGTTAACTGTTCTCTGTTTTCTTCACTCATTTCATCTGAAATGAAAGGTTCTACGGCAGATTTGTAAGTACCCACCTTGAATACTTGCATTTCAATGCCCAGTTTGTTCAGTAGGTTTTTATAGTAGATGGGATTGGATGAAAGACCCGACCAGTTGACGCCTCCTTGCGGATTTAGAATTACTTTATCTGAGACGCTGGACAGGTAATATAACCCCTGAGTATAAAAATCAGCATAGGAAATGATGAATTTCCCGGACTCTTTGAAATCTGTTAGTGCTTCTCTTATCTCCCAAAGAGAACCAAAATAGGTATTTAAAGACCCGGCATCGATGTAGATGCCTTTAATCTTATCTTCCTCCTTTGCTTTTTTTATGGCGTGTAAAACATCCTCCAACCCATAGTCGTTTTGCTCTTTTCCCAGTAAGGATTGCCACGTATTATCTGTAAGTACCCGGTCTTCAAGTTCTCCACTCAGCTTGAGCCTTAAAATGGAATTATCTTTCAGAATGACTTCGGTATCAGCAGATGAGATGATGCCAAAGACCACAATGGTACCTAAAAAAAAGAGAAGAATGGTGGATAATATAATCCCGGTAATGGTAGCTAAGGTGAATTTTAAGAAGTCTTTCATTTTATAACGTATTTGGGTTTGAATTATGAATTAAAACAAAGATAAAAAAATGAGAATAGATTTTCTTTTTTTCTTAAACAATTTTCATAAAAAGGAATGAATTCACGTTAAATTCTTCTTTCTTTAATTTTTTATTGAGTTCTTATTGTGTGTATCTTATCGTTTCTTTGAAAAAAAGAGGGTTCTTTTTTCTTGTAAAATTTGTTTGATGAGTTTGCTTCATATTTCATTTTTTGAGTATCGTAAAAGAGGAAAAAAGCGAATCAGCCTTAACCAAAAGGAAGCGGATTGAAGTTTATTTCTCTGAGGGGTTTAGGACCAAAGGGTGTTGAAGAAGGGAATGAATCCGGTTAGAAAAAGTTATGAACAAGGGATTCTTTTTTGTTGATTAAATGATAAAAACTACTTTATCAGTTTCTATGGAAATTCAGGATAGAACCCTATCTTTGTTCTGTTAAACGGAGAATGAAAAAATGGCGATACAAAAACGGAAATCATATAATCGGCGGAATCAGGTACAGGAAACGAGTGAATACGGCAGAATGCAGCCTCAGGCGGTAGATCTTGAAGAGGCTGTATTGGGTGCTTTGATGATTGAAAAGGATGCTTATTCCCTGGTTGGTGAAATTTTACGTCCTGAATCGTTTTATGAACACAAGCATCAACTGATTTACGAGGCCATTGTGGAACTGTCGATGAATCAGCGTCCCGTTGATATCTTAACCGTAAAGGATCAATTAGCCAAACAAGGAAACTTGGAAGAGGTTGGAGGGCCTTTTTATATCACCCAGTTAAGTAGTAAGGTAGCCTCTTCAGCACATATTGAATATCACGCCCGTATCATAGCTCAGAAATACCTGGCCCGGGAACTGATTACCTTCTCCAGTGGCATCCAGTCGAAAGCCTTTGATGAAACGATTGATGTGGATGACTTGATGCAAGAGGCGGAGGGGCATTTGTTTGAGCTCTCTCAGCGTAACATGAAGAAGGATTATACCCAGATCGATCCGATTATTCAAGATGCGTATGACTTGCTTAAAAAAGCGGCTTCGCGTACGGATGGATTGAGTGGGTTGGAGAGTGGTTTCAATCAAATTGATCATATTACTTCCGGATGGCAAAAATCGGACTTAATCATTATAGCTGCACGTCCGGCAATGGGTAAAACGGCCTTCGTATTGTCTTTAGCCCGTAACATTGCTGTGGATTATCAAAAACCGGTAGCGTTGTTTTCATTGGAGATGAGTAACGTGCAGTTGGTGAATCGTTTGATCTCTAATGTGTGTGAAATCCCCGGTGATAAAATCAAGAGTGGCCAGTTAGCCCCTTATGAGTGGCAACAGTTGGATTTTAAGTTAAATCAATTAATAAATGCTCCTCTTTATGTAGACGACACTCCTTCTCTTTCTGTCTTTGAATTAAGGACTAAGGCCCGCCGTTTGGTTAGAGAGCATAAGGTGGAGATTATAATCATAGACTATTTGCAATTGATGAATGCCAGCGGGATGTCGTTTAATAGTCGTCAGGAAGAGGTGAGTACCATTTCCCGCTCATTAAAAGGATTGGCTAAGGAACTGGATATCCCCATCATTGCTTTGTCTCAGTTAAACCGTGGAGTTGAAAATCGTGATGGACTGGAAGGAAAGCGTCCGCAATTAAGTGACTTACGTGAGTCGGGAGCCATTGAGCAAGATGCCGACATTGTCTGTTTTATCCATCGTCCGGAATATTATAAGTTATACGAGGATGAGAAAGGGCGAGATTTAAGAGGGTTGGCCGAATTTATCATTGCAAAACACCGTAATGGAGCTACCGGAAACATATTATTGCGCTTTACAGGGGCACTCACCAAATTCCAGAACATTGATGACGATCGGATTTCAACGCTATCGGAAGATGGCGCCATTGGCTCTAAGATGAATAATAGTATGGAGGAGGGGAAGGAAAATAACGCCCCTTCGTATAGTGCTCCGGATGCATACGATGAAATCTATAAGGGTGGTAATGATCCTTTACCTTTTTAAGTAAGGGGAAATTTACTTATAGTTACCCATATTAAAGTATTGTTCGTTATAGAGCGATTCATAAAGTCCCTTTTTAGCTAAAAGTTCTTGGTGAGTTCCTTCTTCTATGATTTCCCCTTCTTGGATGACCAGTATTTTATCTACATTGCGTACGGTGGATAATCTATGGGCTATGATAAGTGTTGTTCTACCTTGCATCAATCGATTGAGTCCCTGTTGTATTTGTGCCTCGCTTTGTGAATCGATGTTACTGGTTGCCTCATCTAACAATAAAATCTGAGGATTGGTTATTGCAGCCCGGGCAATGTTTAGTAATTGCCTTTGTCCTTGACTTAGATTACTACCGTCGTTTTCTAAGAATGTATTGTATCCGTCGGGCAAATTAATGATGAAAGTGTGTGCTGTTGCCGTTTTAGCAGCTTGTATTACCTCCTCATCCGAGACCCCGGGTTTTCCATAACGGATATTTTCTTTTATGGTTCCACTAAACAAGGAGGTATCTTGTAATACAAGTGTAATGTGTTCTCTTAGATCCTTCTTTTTCAATTGGTATATGGAGTGGCCATCAATTTTAATATCTCCTGAATCGATGTCAAAGAAGCGTGTTAACAGATTAAACAGTGTTGTTTTACCTGCTCCGGTTGGCCCAACCAGTGCAACCTTATGTCCGGCAGGAATTTGAAATGAAAGGTTCTTTAATATGATTTTATCCGGGTTATAGCCAAAAACTACATTTTCAAAAACCACATCACCCTTGATGGAGGGGATTGAGTGGGCGTTTACAGCATCCTCAGCTTCAGGTTCGCTATCTAATAATTCGAATACTCGTTCTGCACTGGCTAAAGCCGATTGTAGATTATTATAAATGGTTGCTAACTGATTAATAGGTCCTCCAAAACGTCTGGAGTATTGTATGAAAGAAGCCAGACCTCCTACATCTAAACGTTGCGTAAGGGCAAGAAATCCGCCAATCACGGTAATGAATACAAAGTTTAAAGTATTGAAGTTTTGCATTAAGGGCATCATCATACCCGAATAGAGTTGTGCTTTTTCAGCTTCTTTATTCAACTGATCATTCAGTTTGTTAAAATCTTGTTTTACCTTCTCTTCGTGATTAAATACTTTAATGACAGAGCTACCACCTATCATCTCCTCAATATATCCATTTAAATTGCCTATGCTGTGTTGTTGTTTTTGAAAGTAATACCGGCTCTGCTTTACAATCTTTCGCACTGCTAAATACATTAAAGGAAGGGTTATGAAAATGATTAGGGTAAGTAAGGGACTGATGTAGAGCATTATGGCAAATATGCTGATTAACATTAAGACACTGACAAATAAATCGGCTAGGCTATCGGTCAGCACATCACTAATGCGATCCATATCATTTGTATAGCGGCTCATTAAATCCCCGTGTCGTTTGGAGTCAAAAAAACGGATGGGAAGACGTTCCATCTTTTCAAACAACTCTTGCCGTAACCGGGTAATGGTATTTTGCCCCAGATGAACCAATAGTCTGTTTTGAAAGTATACCACCACCACGCCTAACAGATAAATCCCCGCAAGGAGGGCTAGTATATAGGGAAATTCATTGAACTTTTTAGGGAGGATATAATCATTAATCAACGGACGCAATAAATAGGAGGTAGTGAGTGTACAAGCAATATTTAAGATCATAAGAATAACGATGAGAGGAAGTGTGTTCCTTCCTTTCGATAAGTAAGAAAAAAGCCTGAAGAGCGTTTTTTTACTGTTCTTGGGTTTATTCTTTTGTGTCATATCCGTTTCTTTCTATTTGTAGATGAAAGAGTTCTTGATAGGTTTTAGATTTTTTCATTAACTCATGGGGAGAATCAAAAGCAACCATTCTGCCTTTATCCATTACAAGTACCCGATGCACGGAATTGAGGGTGTGAATGCGTTGAGTGACTATCAGCGTGGTTATGGAGCTTGTTTTTAAGCTCAGGTTTTCCCATATCTTTTTCTCTGTATTTGCATCAACAGCACTTGTGCTATCATCTAACAGTAGTATTTTGGGCCGGCTCAATAAAGCCCTTGCAATACAAATGCGTTGTCTTTGTCCTCCGGATAAATTAACGCCTCCACGTCCTAATGGGGTATCATATCCTTCATTCAACTGTGCAATGAAGTCGTGGGCTTCGGCTATCTTTGCTACTCTTTCCAGTTCTTCTTGTGATGCTTTTAAGTTGCCCCAACGTAAATTTTCGGCTATGGTTCCTGTAAATAGATCATTTACTTGAAATACAACTCCAATTTGAGCTCTTAGTGCTTTTTTTGAATACTCCTTGATGTTTTGTCCGTCAATGAGGATGGCTCCTGAGGTAACATCATATAATCGGGGAATTAAGTTAAGCAAAGAACTTTTTCCAGATCCGGTAGCTCCTACAATGGCTATAGTCTCCCCAGGTTCTATTTTGAAGGATATTTCATCCAATACTCTTTCTTCCTCCGAAGCGTAAAGCAAAGAGACCTCCTTAAATTCTATTGCCCCTTTTTTTATTTTATGATGATTGCTGTTTTCATTCTCTAATAGGCTGGGGGTAAAATTAAGGATCTCTTTGATTCGTTTGGATGAAGCCATTGCTCTGGCAAATCCCATCATGGTGAAAGATAACATCATTAGAGCCATTAGAATCTGTACAAAGTAGTTTATGATGGCAATGAGTTCTCCTACTTGCATCTGTTGATTCATCACCCGATATCCTCCAATCCACAGTACAACGATTATGGAGGCATTAATGATGAGTTCCATTAACGGATAAGCACTCACTAATATATCCCAAGCTTTTAAAGTAATGTTTCGATGTGCATAATTACTCTTCTTGAATTTTTTTATTTCAAAATCTTCTCTTGCATACGATTTTACGACCCGTATATTGTTTAAGTTCTCTTGAATCACCAAATTTAATTGGTCTAACTTCTCTTGTGTCTTGGTGAATAGCGGGAAGGCCATTCTTAATATCAATGTTACCACTACTGATAAGACGATGATGCCCATAAACACGATAAAAGATAGGCTTGGACTTATTTTAATGATGAAAAAGAAAACAAAGATTAACATTAAAGGAGCTCTGAGAAATACTCGTAAGAGCATTAACACGGCTCTTTGAATCATTGAGATGTCATTAGTTAATCGGGTAATTAAGGTAGATGGTTGAAACTGATCAATGTCTTGAATGGAAAAGGATTGAATCTTTTCAAAAACCATCTTTCTTAAATCCGTTCCAAATTGTACGGAGACTTTAGATGAGATGTAAATATTTAATAAATTGGAGGCTAAACTAACTAAAGATATGCCAATCATTGCTGTACCTATTTCTACTATGACATCCCAGTCATTAGCCATAATGCCCTCATCAATGATGAGAGACATAAAGTAAGGTAATGTGGTTTCACAAATCACAAAAACCAAAACTAATATAGGACTCCAGATTATTTTAGCTTTATGCTTTTTCAGTAAAGTTTTATAAGCTGTCATAAAAGTCCATTATATCTATAAGGTGAGCAATTCCGGTTGATGAATAAATAGTTAAAATTTTTACTTTTCAAAATAATTATAATTCTACTTTATATAATATGTTTTTTTGTACTTTACTAATAACGATTGACACGAAAAATAGTTTTATAAATGAAGAAAACAAAGTGAAATGAAATTTATTTATGAAATAGGTGTGATATGTGTTTTTTATTATCTTGAAAATGTGGTTTTTTAATCCTGTGGTTACTTTGAGAGTTCTATTGGTTTTTCTATTCTATTAGCTAGAAAAAGTTTATAATGAAAAGAGGAATTTTGACATCTCATAAGATTTGTCCTATCTTTGAAACAAGATATCTATTTATAAATGAATTAAAAGATTTGAAAAATGGGAGATACTCCAAATTGTATTAAGTGTGGTAGTTCAGTAACCTATTTTGATGGTTCTCTATATCATTGTACAGAATGTTTCCATGCTTGGACAGATGCTGATGCAGAGGCCATTGAGACAGCTTCTAAGGTGTTAGATAGTAATGGTAATGAACTTATGGATGGAGATGATGTAACTGTTATAAAAGATTTGAAAGTGAAGGGTTCTTCAATGGTCGTGAAAAGAGGTACAAGAGTACGTGGAATTCGCCTATCTTCTGATGATCCAACACACGTGCAAGGTAGGGTGGATGGACAAACCATATTCCTGATGACTGATTTTTTAAGAAAATAAACAGTCATTACAGCTCAAAAAAAATGGTGAGACAATTGTAAGGAATTAAGGAAAGTCTTTAGTTTTGGGAGTGAGTCTTTTATTTGCTCTGTGATGAGGCTAAATAATAAAAAAGCACTTATAACTATATTATAAGTGCTTTTTTATGTGATCGCGGCAGGGTTCAAACCTGCAACCTACTGATCCGTAGTCAGTTACTCTATTCAGTTGAGCTACGCGACCTTTTGATTTATATCAGTATGTGTCAACAAAATTTGTGACCGCGGCAGGGTTCAAACCTGCAACCTACTGATCCGTAGTCAGTTACTCTATTCAGTTGAGCTACGCGGCCTTTGTTAACGGATGCAAAGATACAGAGTTTTTATTGAAAGACAAGTGTTTTTTTAATATTTTTCGTTCTAATTCTTTCAGCTAAAGGCTCTGTGGTTCATATCTGTATTATTTTTCTATGAACTTCTTATTAAAGAGTTGCCATCCAATGGTCAATCCTATATTCCATTCACTTTTTGGAGCACTATAGTAGTTAATATAGGCCGAAATGGCTAGAAATGGCAACTGACAAATAAAAGAAGCTTCTCCCATATATTCAAAATTGCTAAATGCATCTCCATAATATGCTTTTTGATCTGAGCTTTGCTTTATGGGAAAAATAGGAAGAAAACCATAAAATTCGGTTCTTATATGAAATAACTTGTTCAGTTGAAATATGGGTTTAATCCCTCCTGCAATATATTGATTTGCTCTGAAATGTTCATTATACATTATTTTACTATGAGGCGTGGGAGTAAAACTACCAGCCTGCATCATAGTTGCAGCATAGTTGTGCGAAAAGTTTTTAGAAGAGTATAATCCTTCCATCATCCAACCTAAAATGAACTTTTTTCCCATTGAGTGATAATTTTCCCGTAAATAAGAAATTTGTATCCAAGAATAATTGTTTCTTGCATTCTCCTCTTCGGTTTTATTATGGGGTTTATATTTCTCTCTGCCTGCATAAACTTGAGCAATTAAAGCTTCTCTATACCCATCAATTGGAAATTGTCGGGTTGTAAAGGTGTTTCCGGTAAATGAAATGTTTCCACCAAATAGGATATATTTGCTCTTATCGAAACGGTCTTTATCAAAGTCAATAACCCGAGATTGAAAATATTTATCTTCGAGTTTACCTACAGCTAAACCAACTTCCGTTTTCCGATTCGACATAAAGGGAAGAATGAATTTTAGTTTAATGAACATTTCCCTACTTTTATTAAAAGATGGCATGTCACCCGATGAAAATAATTTATCTCGCTTAAAGTAGTCGAAATCATTATATGTAGCTATTAATCGTAATGAGGTAGGTATTTTTGTGGGTAAGTCAATAGTTGTTCCTAGCTGAACACTATTATATATTTTACCTATTTGACTATCTAAAGAGAATTCTTTTGCGTAATTATTAAGATTTTGAAATGTTCCACCAATGTATATTTGATTGGATACCGTACTAGATATTGATCCCCCAAACCGAATAATAAAATCCTCTTCTAATGTAACTTTTAGAAATAAATCGTAAGTTTCATCATCATAATTATAGCTGGCATGAGGTACTATTTCTGAAATTATATTTCCGGCTAACAATCTAAAATATACTTTTTTAAATTCATTAAAAGTCAGAAAGTCACTTTCCATATTGCGATAGAACTCTTTTTTGATGTATTTTTCTTGTTCGGGTGTAGCACCGGAGATATAGATATTCTTGAATTTTAGTTCCGGATAGCGACTTTTATAAATTTTTCTTCGTAGGGTGATTTTTTCAGGATCAATTCTACGAGGTATTCTATTTTTTATAGAATCCATCATATGAACGGTTTTATCATACCCTATTTTTGTTAATTGATCGATCAGGTGGAAATCGAGTAGGGTAATGTTTTCATATTCAAAATCTAGTGTAAGCCCTAGCGAATCGGGAATATTATAATCCGTTTTTTGCATGATCATATTTTCCATTTGGCTCATAATGTTGTTAATATCCATCTTCTTAGGCCCACTGGCCACGACAACGCCAATCATGATATCCGGATTGAAATCATCCATCATTACATCGGTAGGAAAGTTATTATAAATGCCACCATCATATATTAACACACTATCTATTTCTAAGGGTTTAAATACGAAAGGAAAACTCATGGAGGCTCTAACTGCATCACCTAAACTACCTTTATCAAATACAACCTGTTTTTTATTATAAACATCGGAAGCTATGCACCGAAAAGGGACAAAAAGATTATCGAAATCACTTTTTGAGGCAGTCTCAGCTTGTGAAAAGATTTGCATGAATGCTAAATTCATCTGAATGGGATCGATCATACTCGTGGGAAGGATTTGAGGGCGCAACTTCAATGAATCTCTTGTAGAAAATTTGATGTTAATGAATTCTGAGGTAGGGTCATTCCGTTTAAAATAGTATAGGTATTCTTTTTCAACTTCACCTGTGTACCAATGATTGAAATCTTCTGAACCTAATAACTCCTCCATTTCATCAGGAGAATATCCCATTGCATATAAAGCTCCAACAATAGCTCCCATAGAGGTTCCTGTAATATAATCTATGGGAATTCCATTTTCTTCTAAAGCACGAATTACACCAATGTGGGTTAAACCTTTAGCACCACCACCGCTTAAGACTAGTCCCACTTTTTGTGCAGTAGATGGAAGGGTATATCCTATGAGTAAAAAAAATGATATGTATCTTAAGAACTTCATGTCAATATTTAAATAATGTAATGAAAAAAACGATTGAATCAAAGATAAATAATATTTTCTTGATTTGATGAGTTGTCTTTATTTTATTCTGAATTCTGTACATCGCAAAACTTTAATATCCCAACTTTATATGGGTTTTCCGGCAAAAAGAGGTTTTTTTAATAATAAAAAAAAGTTATTCTAATAAAAATAGTTAACTTTACTGCGTATATTTTTAAAATGGTACCCTAAATGTTGAATAAATTCTTTGAGCGATATCTTTCCAGAAAAATACTCCCTATATGGACTATTCTATTTTTTGATGTTGTTATAGTTGCTTTGTCTTGTTTATTAGCGTATATATTGCGTTATGATCCTTGGAGTGTTTTTCTAGGTCCCATAGAATTATCCACTTCCACACTTTGGGTTGTTGTTGTTAATGTTGTGTTTTTTAAGATATTTAAGACTTATTCGAATATATTGCGTTTTTCTTCTTTCGTAGATATAATGCGCATTGTTCTATCTCTTACATTATCTTATGGATTACTTTCAGTTATAAGTCTTTTTCAGGATTTATATGGTACAAATCTTTATTTACCCACCTTTAGCGTTTTATTTATTGCTTACGTAATTAATTTAGCGATGATGATAAGCTTCCGTGTTATTGTGAAATCGGTCTACGATTCATTATATTTTGGAAGGAAATCGAATGTTAATGTTTTTATTTATGGTGCTAAAGAAGCCGGAATAAATATTGCCAAAGCTATTCGTATAGGTCTGCAAAACCATTATCGATTACGTGGATTCATTGCTGACGAGAATGAGTTGGTAGGAAAAGTGATGATGGGAGTGCCTGTATTTGCTAATGATAATAACTTAATCTCAAGAATGGAGGAATATCAAGTAAAAACGATTATTGTTTCTCCTGCTAAAATGGATCAGCTCAATAAAGATAATTTGGCTGATACTTTATTAGATTTTAATGTGAAGTTGTTAACTGCTCCTCCTTTAAGTGAATGGAATGGAAAAGAATTGAATAACGTCGAGATTAAGAAAATAGAGATTGAAGATTTACTACAACGCGATCCCATTGAGATAGATATACGTAAGATAGCTAATCAATTGGAGGGCAAACGGGTTATGGTAACAGGTGCTGCCGGTTCTATTGGTAGTGAGATTATGCGACAAGTAGTCAAGTTCAATCCTTTTTCTTTAATTTTAGTTGATCAGGCAGAAACACCTTTACATGATGTGCGTTTAGAGTTGCAAGATGATTGGCGTTCAGTTGAGGCAAAGACCATAGTGGCCGATATAACTAATGTTACTCGAATGGATCAGGTTTTTAAGACCTATAGACCTCAATATATTTTCCATGCTGCAGCTTATAAGCATGTTCCTATGATGGAAGATAATGTCTCTGAAGCTGTTCAAGTAAATGTAGGTGGAACACGTGTGTTAGCCGATCTGGCCGTGAAATATAGAGCAGAAAGATTTGTTATGATTTCTACTGATAAGGCGGTAAATCCAACGAATGTAATGGGTTGCTCTAAACGTATTGCTGAAATTTATGTTCAATCCTTGGCTAAGAAGATTCAGTTGGAAAGTAAAAATGATAAATTCACTAGTTTTATAACTACACGCTTTGGAAATGTGTTAGGTTCAAATGGTTCTGTTATTCCTCGTTTTAGGAAACAAATTAAAGAAGGAGGACCGGTAACTGTAACACATCCTGATATTATTCGTTATTTTATGACAATTCCGGAAGCTTGTAAGTTAGTACTTGAAGCCGGTAGTATGGGACATTCCGGGGAAATTTATATTTTCGATATGGGAGAACCTGTAAAGATCTTAGATTTGGCAAAACGTATGATTAAGCTCTCAGGGCAAACTGATATCAAGATTGAATTTACCGGATTACGTCATGGAGAGAAGCTTTACGAGGAATTATTAAATGTAAAAGAACAAACTCAAATGACTTATCATGATAAAATCATGATCGCTAATGTTCAAGAATATGATTATGATGTCATAAAAGATGTAATTGTAAATTTAATTGATGCCACACAATCTTATGATCCCATGAAGATTGTTGGTGCCATGAAAGATATTGTTCCGGAATTCATTAGCAAGAATTC
This sequence comes from uncultured Bacteroides sp., assembly GCA_964522975.1. GTDB lineage: Bacteria > Bacteroidota > Bacteroidia > Bacteroidales > Bacteroidaceae > Bacteroides_E. Next base: position 22,139 of record CAZFXK010000032.1, read on the forward strand.
TTGCTTTGAAGAGTTAGACAAGATGTAAGCGATT
>CAZFXK010000033.1:0-22155 GCA_964522975.1 uncultured Bacteroides sp.
TTTTTTATTTCCTCCGGCAGATAGTCTTGTTTCACAAAATGATTGGGATAGTCGTGGCTGTATTTATAATTTTTGCCATACCCCAACTCTTTCATTAATTTTGTAGGTGCATTTCTTAAATGAAGGGGTACAGCAAGGTTTCCTGTTTGTCTTACCTTAGCCATAGCTTCATTTATAGCTAAATAGGCTGAATTGCTTTTTGGGCTAGTTGCTAGATAAATGGTGGCTTCTGCTAAAGGAATTCTTCCTTCCGGCCAGCCTATTTTTTGTAAAACATCAAAACACGCATTGGCTATTAATAAGGCATTAGGATTTGCAAGGCCTATGTCTTCAGATGCAGATATGACTAACCTACGTGCAATGAATATCGGATCCTCTCCTCCTTCAATTAATCTTGCTAACCAGTAAATGGCTGCATCGGGATCGCTTCCCCGAATGGATTTTATGAAAGCAGAAATAATGTCGTAGTGTAGTTCACCTCCTTTATCGAAGGCCATAGGATTATGTTGCAGCCTTTCAGTAACTAATTCATCTGTAATGTTTATTGGGTCTTCGGAAGATGAATTGACTATCAATTCCAAGATGTTCAGTAGTTTTCTGGCATCTCCACCGGAAAACCGAAAGAGAGCTTCTGTTTCTTTAAGGTTAATTTCCCGTTTTTTTAGATAGATGTCCTCTTTAATTGCCCGTTGTGTAAGCTCCATTAAATCCTCTGTACTTAATGATTCTAAAACGTAAAGTTGACAGCGAGATAGGAGGGGGCGTATTACCTCAAACGAGGGATTTTCTGTGGTGGCGCCAATTAGTGTTATTGTTCCTTGCTCAACTGCAGCCAACAAGGAGTCTTGTTGTGATTTGCTGAAACGGTGTATTTCATCAATGAATAAAACAGGGCTGGCTTGATTAAAAAAACGGTTATTTTTTGCTTTTTCTATGACAGCCCTAACGTCTTTAACGCCGGAACTTACCGCGCTTAATGTGTAGAAAGGAGTTTTCAGATGATTGGCAATTATCTGTGCAAGTGTTGTTTTCCCTACTCCCGGAGGCCCCCACATAATAAACGAGGTGATACGCCCTTGTTCTATCATTTGGCGAAGCACTGAATTAGGACCTACTAAATGTTTTTGACCGATATACTCATCTAATGATTGAGGTCTTAGTCGTTCTGCTAATGGTTGCATAATATTAAAATACCATTCTAATCATGAATCGTACGCCGTTTTTATTAATATTAGGAAGATCTCGATAAGTTAAACGGTGGACATATTCAATATGTAATACTTTAAATATATTATAAATTCCAAAACTAGCCTCAAGATAAGGTGTTTTTTTATCCATAATATGGCTCATTACTTCCCCATTATTTGTTGGGAAAAGAAAAAGATCTTCATTGTTGCTGATATAAGGGTTGTTTTTATCTGTGAGATGTCCATATAATCCTCTGATTCGAAAAACTTCTCTCCATTTTAATTTTTTTATTAAAGGAATGCGGTTGAATAGTTTTCCGTTCATGTCATAGGTCAAAGCCAAAGAAACATAACGATCATTGAGAAACTCCATGTTATTAATCAAGTTGAAAGTTTCATTGTTTTGTGTGATGTAAGATAAATTGGCTGCAGGAAGAATTAATAATGGGAAAGGAACTCTATTCCATTGTGCTCCGGCATTTAGTGTAATGTCCAGCTTCCCCCAGGAAGATAGCCAAAAACGTTTCCAAATACTGGCTTCAGTTAAGTTGAACTTATAGTCACCTCCTAATCCCTTCACTCCCATGGTATGCGATAATTTAAATACAGGAGCATCTAAGGTTACGGGACGGCGTCTTTGCTTTGTGTTTATATAAGTCTGCCCGGGAGAATAACTTAAAGAAACGCCAAACTCGGTAGTGTTCATTTTGGTTATGGGAGTTTTCTCTTCATTATTTTTAAGATATTCTAGTTTTCCGGCGGGTTCATCTTGTCTGTGCTTTGCGGTTGCTTTAACTGAAAATCCGGAATGAGTTTCTTTTTCATAGGTAAGTGTTGCATCTCTTACATAAGACATATGCTCTACGGGCGAAACCTTAAATGATACAAAGACATTATCTTTGTCAGTCATTAAGTATTTATCCATGGGAGCCATGACATCATTTTTATAGGATAATGAGAGATAATGTTTCGGAAATTCCCAGGGAAAGAAATCGGACTTTTTAAAAGAGTAGGTAACTTCCCCAAAATATTTCCAGCGTTTGTCCTTAAATCCATAAGCACCATATCCTTCAAGAAACCAATGTGGATTGAATGCCGCTGTAGTTTTACCGCTTAAGCGCATACGAAATCCCTCTAAATAATTACTGGTCATTATGGTGTTGATAGGGCCTATATCAAATTTACTGGGATTACCTATTTCAACGAAGTTTTCAATGAGTGCTTTAGCCCCAAATATGATTACCTTAAATCCGGGAATGGACTCTAAATGGTTTATGAAGAGATCCATGTTACTCTCGGTTTCCGTTAAAGGAACTTGCCTCACATCAGACCAAAATTCTTCATTTTGATTCATCATGTCGGCTTGCTTAATGACATCCCCTCGTATGTTAAAGAAATGTTCTCCTATAGTTTCAAAACTGTAATTAGTATATTTTGTAGTACGTTGAACTTCTACTCCTTCAATTGATTTTATCAGCTTCAATTCAACAATCATATCATCATCGGTAAGCACCCAATTACCATCTTCCAGTTGTTGAAACTCTTGAATGATATCCATACTCTCTACAAAGTTTACTCCTGTTTTTTTTGGGAGATTCATCGTGCATTTTTTTACTGCATAGGTAGAGTCTTTCAATACATATAAATGTCCTGTAAAACCAAAATCCATTGAATTTTGAGGAACAAAAGTAAGATGCACACATTCATCTTGCCCCACTTGAATGGTGTCCATTAAATAAAATTTATAAAAAGAAATAGCATTGCGACCAATTGGACTCACAAAGCGCCGTTGTAGTAAGCGAATGTCATCATCATAGATGTTGATGTCAGCAAAAACATTAGTTAAAACCGTGGATAACATATCTCCGGTTGAAAAAAACTCTTCAATTCCTGACGAATTAAATCCCCGGATTATCTCTTTTTCAGATTCGGGATCTTTTCGATATATTGTAGATGAGGCTGTTTCTTGTACAGATAAGGGTAATATATAAGTTGAATCCGTTAAAACGGAAGGTTCCATTTGATCTTTTAGAAATGCAAAACGTTTATAAATTCCCTTTTTAAGTTTTTCTTCAGTTATATTGCTAAGAGATGTTTTCATCTTTTGATATTTATCAAAACTGTAAAAATCATTCTCTTCCAACTTTAAATATTTTTTATTTTCTATGACTTTTCGCATAAAGTCAACAGCAGGGTTATTTTTTCTGGAATAACGTTCTTTCTTAGGTTTTACTACCACTTCAGCAAGAAGAATGTCATCCGGAACTAGTTTTACGTTTACTGTTTTTTTTCTGGAATCAATTTTAATTACTTTCTTTTTATATCCAACAGCAGAAAAGGTGAGTTCATCCCATCCACTCTGGGTCCTTATTAAGTATTCTCCGTTTTCATTAGTAGTTACACCAATGCCTTTATCTTCATAATACACAGAAATATACATTAATCGCTCATTGGTTAAAGAGTCGGTTACAACGCCTCTTATTTGTGCTAAGACCGTTGATGATAAAAGTAAAAATAGAAGAGATAAAAGTGACTTTATATATTTATTAATCATTAATTTCATTTCAGCATAAGTTGCTTTATCGAGCAAAGTTATGAAAAACGTATTATTAATTATGCTAATTTACCTTAAGAAACAGTGCGGTAAAATCTGTTATTGTTTAAGATAATTTTTTAATTAAAATACTATTAAAAAATCTCTTTTTTATGTCAATTAATAGTTGGAATTAATAAACGTTTTCTCTTTCTTTTATGTATATATAAAGGTTCAATTTGCTTAAAATGTTTTTTAGAACTTCACTTTTTGTGTTATATTAAGTATATTGTTCAAATATGGAAAACAAAAAAGACTCTTTATTAAAAGAGTCTTTTTTATAAAATGATATGGTTATCCTGTTACAATAAGAATCCAAGCAATATACCTGCTGCTACTGCAGAACCAATGACCCCGGCTACATTAGGCCCCATGGCATGCATCAACAAGTAATTTGTAGGATCGTATTTTTGACCTATTACTTGTGACATTCTTGCCGAGTTAGGTACAGCAGAAACACCGGCATTACCTATCAGTGGATTAATTTTATTTTCCTTACTCAAGAATAAATTGAATAACTTAACAAAGAGAACTCCCGATGCGGTTGCTATGATAAAGGAGAAAGCTCCTAAAGCAAAGATAAATATTGAGTCCCAAGTTAAAAATTGAGAAGCTTGAGTAGAGGCTCCTACAGTAACCCCTAATAGGATACTAATTGTATCAATTAGTGGACCACTTGCTGTATTTGCTAATCTGCGGGTTACACCACTTTCTTTCAATAAATTCCCGAAGAATAACATACCCAATAAAGGTAATCCCGAAGGGACAAATAGAGTCGTTAATATTAATCCGATAATAGGGAATAATATTTTTTCTGTATGAGATACTGCACGAGGAGGTCTCATACGAATCAAACGCTCATTCTTCGTTGTCAACAACTTCATGATTGGAGGTTGAAGTACAGGAATCAAGGCCATATATGAATAAGCGGAAACTGCAATGGCCCCTAATAAATTAGGTGCTAATTTAGAAGAAAGAAAGATTGCAGTAGGTCCGTCTGCTCCTCCAATAATACCTATAGCAGCAGCTTGATTAGGTTCAAATCCAATTAAAAGGGCTATCATATATGCTCCAAAAATACCAAATTGTGCAGCTGCACCAATTAGCATTAATTTAGGATTTGAAATTAATGCTGAAAAATCGGTCATCGCTCCAATTCCTAAGAATATAAGAGGAGGATACCATCCAGATGATACACCTTGATAAAGTATGTTTAGTACAGAACCTTCTTCATAAATACCTATTTCAAGACCCGCCTCAAGGTTAAAAGGCATATTACCAATAAGCATACCAAAACCGATAGGTATTAGTAACATGGGTTCAAATTCTTTCCTGATAGCCAAATAGATAAAGAAGCATCCAATAATAAGCATTATCAAATTGCCCCAAGCTGCATTGGCAAATCCGGTATTAACCCAAAAGTCTGATAAGTTACTACATAAAAACGATAAAAATTCTTCCATACTATTCAATCATTACCAAATCAGTTCCTTCAAGAACAGCTTCATTTCTTTGAACCATGATGTCAACTATTTTCCCATCTTTATCCGCAGTGATATTGTTCTCCATCTTCATTGCTTCAAGTATTATGATGGTATCTCCTTTTTGTACGATATCACCTACTTTTACTTTGATATCTAAAATAGTTCCAGGTAGAGGTGCTTTTACTCCACTCTTTTTAGATTTAGGTTCCGGCTTAGTGACTACCGGCTGGCCTTCTTTTGTTTTAGGAGCAGGTTGAGCTCTCTGTACAGGAGGAATGGCAATTTGTTTTTTCGTCTCCATTTCAACTTCGTATGGAGTCCCGTTAACTTCTATTGAAGCAATATTGTCTTCTATGTTATTGATGACAACTTTATATGAATTTCCGTTAATTTTATATTTATATTCTTTCATTTTTTATAGTTCTTAGATTACTACAATTATAGATGTCGCATATTATATATCTTGGAACTCCAGGGAGAGTATTTTTTCTTAACCTGATTAATGGTTAATACCATATCTTCATAGTCGTGAGGCTCTTCCAATAGTTCATGTAACGCCATGATTACAGCAGCGATTTCCTCTCCTGTAGTAGTGGGGTGTTTTTTGAGTTTAAGTTTTTGTTCTAGTTCTTGTTCCTTTTGTATGTTTCTTTTCATCGCATTCCTTTTACTTATGTTAATGGCTATACGTCCTGTTGTTCTAAAGGATAAATAAAGAAGTATCAAACTAAAAAACACAACTAACATTGCTGTTATTGCCATACCAACACCATATTTGTCGTGTTTTTTAAATTTTACTATCTTCTCATTTTTGTCTAAAGTAACGTTATTTGTGTTGGGAGTGACATAGCTATTGGTGGTTTCTCCTTTTACAATCCATTTTCCTTTGCCGTCAATTTCTAAGGCATAGGAATGATCTGCAGGAAGACTGGCAGGTACAATAACTTCGTCAATTAATGTTTTACCATTAGCGTCGAATAAGCCAATATAATTATCTTGTTTAGGGTCGAATATGAAATTCACATGGAAAGTTCCTTTTGAAGGGAATCCATCAACCCAGAAAAGAAGATGTTGACGAGGCGGAATGATTGTTAATACATCGCCTTTAGGTACGGGATACTTGGTCGGGTTATCTTTGTCATTAGTTAGAAAACAACCCCCAAGGTCCACGGAACCATAGGATGTGTTAAATATTTCAATCCATGCACTCTTTTTTCCATAATCATCTTCAAAATTGTCTTCATTCAAGATCATTACTTCATTGATGCGTAAACTTTTTACATTTTGCGCATAAAGAGTAAACCAACCGATGAAGCAAAAGAAGATAAATAATCCTGTTTTTTTACTGTTCATATAGTCTATGCTCTATTAAAGAGGAATGTTTCCATGTTTTTTAGCTGGATTACTTAGCCTCTTTGTTTGTAATTGTTGAAGTGCTTTAATTATTCTGAAACGAGTATTTCTGGGTTCAATAACATCATCAATATAACCATATCGAGCAGCAGCATATGGATTTGCAAACAAGTCGATGTATTCCTGTTGTTTCTCTTTTAAGAATTCTGTAGGATCTTCCATCCCTCTAGCTTCTTTTGCATAGAGAACACTTACAGCACCTTCTGCACCCATCACTGCAATTTCTGCACTAGGCCATGCATAGTTCATATCTCCCCGAAGTTGTTTGCAACCCATGACAATATGTGAACCTCCGTAAGATTTTCTTAAGGTTACTGTAATTTTAGGTACAGTGGCTTCACCATAAGCATAAAGAAGTTTAGCTCCATGTAGAATTACGCCATTATACTCTTGTCCTGTTCCGGGTAAGAAGCCGGGAACATCAACTAATGTAACAATGGGGATGTTAAAGGCATCACAGAAACGCACAAAGCGGGCTCCTTTTCTAGAAGCATTACTATCTAAAACGCCAGCCAAATATTGAGGTTGATTAGCTACTAATCCTACTGATTGGCCATTGAAACGAGCAAAGCCAATAATTAGATTTTTTGCATAATCGCGTTGAATCTCTAAAAACTCACCATGATCTACAATAGCACCTATTACTTCATACATATCGTAAGGTTTACTTGGCGACTCAGGTATAATTGAGTTTAAGAAGTCTTCCAAACGATTAATAGGGTCAGTGCATTTTAACATAGGAGCTTCCTCTAGGTTGTTTTGAGGAATATAGCTCAATAATTTACGAATGATGGATAAGCCTTCTTCTTCGGTTTTACAGGCAAAGTGTGTTACTCCGGATTTTCGGGCATGTACACTGGCTCCTCCTAAGTCTTCTTGTGAAACATCTTCTCCGGTGACTGTTTTTACAACTTTAGGACCAGTCAAGAACATATAAGAAGTTCCTTCTGTCATCAATGTAAAGTCTGTTAATGCAGGAGAGTATACAGCTCCACCGGCACAAGGACCAAAAATACCTGAAATTTGAGGAATTACGCCTGAAGCTAATATGTTACGTTGGAAAATCTCAGAGAAACCGGCTAGGGAGTTAATTCCTTCTTGTATTCTGGCACCTCCGGAGTCGTTGATTCCAATGATGGGAGCTCCCATTTTCATGGCCATATCCATTATTTTACAGATTTTTTGTGCCATGGCTTCTGAGAGTGAGCCTCCAAAAACTGTAAAATCCTGGGCGAAAACATAGACTAATCTGCCATCTATTGTTCCATATCCTGTGACCACTCCATCGCCTAAGAATTGCTTTTTTTCTTGCCCGAAGTTTGTGCATCTATGTTTTACAAACATATCGACCTCTTCAAAGCTACCCTCGTCTAAAAGCATGGCTATACGTTCACGGGCTGTGTATTTGCCTCTGGCATGTTGTTTTTCAATTGCTTTTTCGCCCCCGCCTAAGCGAGCCTTTGCACGAAGCTCTATTAGTTCTTTAATTTTGTCAAGTTGATTACTCATGAATATTTATAATTTATGTTCAATAGCTTTCTTTCTAGAATTATTTCTCACAAAGTTCAGTTAAAATACCTTGTGTTGATTTAGGATGTAAAAAAGCGATGTTTAATCCTTCTGCTCCTTTACGAGGCGCTTTATCTATTAAACGAATTTCTGCTTTTTCAGCCTCTTCTAAAGCTTCTGATACTCCATCTTCAACTGCATAAGCAATGTGATGGAAGCCAGGGCCTCTCTTTTCTAAAAATTTAGCTATTGGACTATCGGGAGAAGTTGGTTCTAATAGCTCAATTTTAACTTCTCCAACTTTCAGAAAGGCAGTCTTTACTTTTTGATCTTCTACAGTTTCAATGTTGTAGCAAGTAAAACCTAATATGTTCTCATAGTAAGGTAATGCTTCGTCAATAGAAGGCACTGCAAAGCCTAAGTGCTCAATTTTTGATATTTTCATAACTTTTTTAGTTAATGGTTTTAGGTCTTTTTCTATGCAAACAAAGTAAGGGAATTCTTGCTTAATAAAGAAATATTTCACTAAATAAAAGATATTATACGAATTGAAAATGAAAGTGTTATTTGTTTTACTCTGAAATACAGCTTCTGTATTTTCTTTTTAATAAGAACCTATAATGTATGGGTCCCAGACCGAAAGAAAGTATTAAATGTATAGTTTTATAAAGGCTTTGTTTAGCCATTTCCATTTGAATCGAAACCAACGGCGAGTGCTACTCTGTTTTCCTCCAAATCGAAGTACGAAATCTCTGTAGCCATGAGGGCGAAAAGCCAATCCTACATCCATGAATTCAAGATGTTTATAATTTCTTTGTTTTGCATCTTTTAGGGCTATCCATACGGCTAAAACACCAGGGAACAGAGTCCTGTATGATTTTCTTAATCCACCCGAAAACCACAAAAATGCACTCTCTTTAGAGTAGATACAAGCCGATCCTCCAATTATTTTATCCTTATAGGTAACAATAAATATTCGGCTTTTATTTTCCTTAAATACGTTTTTCATATTCTTGAAGAACGTTTGATTGGGAAAATGTTTTCTAATCTTTGAAGAATAGTTTTTCTTTAATACTTCGGCAAAAGTGTTAATTTCATCATAGCTTTTAGCCTCTCTTACCGTGGCTCCATTTTTTAAGCCTTTACGGATTTGCCTTCGTCGGGAGGGACTAAAATCACTTTCTATGGTTTTATTCTTAGAAAAGGTGTTTCTTACCCGAAGCCAATTCATTGGAAAGTAACCGTTTTGTCTAAAGAAGCGATAACCAAATTTTGCGTGTGATAGGTTGCGGAATTCAATGATAAATGCATTTCGAAGAGCTTCTTTGGTTAAGTGTTCAAGCATAAAACCAAATAAACTCTCCTGCTCGTTATGTGATTTACAAAAGAATTCACCCTGATCGTATATGACACACCTTTTAATAATGGATGGAGGGAATATTTTTTTCTGAGTTCGTGTAGCAGCTAGTATCTTACCTTTTACAACTTCAGCTTTCCTTGCTACAATGAGTAGCGGTGTATAACCCGGAGTTGCTTCATAAATCTTAAAAAGCTCCGTAGAATGAAACGTGTTTTCACCCGGTAAAGGAGGAATGTCTTTTGAATGGTAATATGTTGTTAATTGTATAGCCATTTTTACAAATTTAATTTTTTTATTTTAAAATTAAATGATTATGTAAGAAAAGAAGAGTTATGAGGTAATAAAAAGAGATCCCGAAAGTAGGTAAAGACATCATCTATTTTTTATCTTTGTAGCAAGTAAAAACGTTTATTGATAAATTTTATAAGCATGAAAAGTTTTAGCGACCTGATACAGAAGAGGCGTAGTATGCGTAAGTTTACTGAAGAACCTCTTGCACAAGATGACGTTGTTACATTAATGAAAGCAGCTTTAATGTCACCTTCTTCTAAACGTAGTAATCCTTGGCAATTTATTTTAGTAGATGATAAGGATATCTTAATGAAATTGGCTGCGTGTAAAGAGTCCGGTTCAAATTTGATAGGAGGGGCTGCGTTAGCTGTTGTTGTAGTAGCAGATCCTTTAATTAGTGATGTTTGGATTGAAGATGCTTCCATTGCTACTTTAATGCTTCAACTGCAAGTGGAAGATTTGGGGTTAGGGAGTTGTTGGGTTCAGATAAGGGAGCGTTTTACCAGTTCTGGTTTGGATTCTGAAGAATATGTTCGTAACCTTTTGGATATTCCCATGCCATTGCGGGTTTTATCCATAGTTGCCATTGGGCATAAAGCAATGGAAAGAAAGCCATTCAAAGAAGAACATTTGCAATGGGAGAAAATACATTTAAATAAATACGGACAGCAAAAATAGTATGGCAGGTTATCGAAATGACTCTTATCGGGCTTCTGGAGTTACTTTAATAGTGATGGGACTTCTTTATTTGTTTGATAGGTTGATTGGTTTTTCCAAATTAGGTTTGCCTTGGGTTATGCGGGCAGATAATCTTATTTTATATGCCGCTGTAATCTTTTTATTATTGAAAAAGGATAAAACCGTAGGTGTTATTTTAGCGGGTATCTGGCTACTTTTAAATATTAATTTTATAATCTCATTATTAGGTTCCATATCAACCTATATTTTACCCATTGTACTCCTGTTGCTAGGTATATTGCTTTATTACAAATCAAAATGATGGATTATAATAGGACAAAAATCAGATCTGTCGTTTTTATAGGTGCCGGAAACTTGGCTACTCATTTAGCGTCTGCCCTATATGACAATGGATATGAAATAAAGCAGGTTTTTAGTAGAACTCTCGAGTCGGCAAAGCAATTAGCCGATATTGTGCATGCTGAGTATGTAAATACGATAGAACAAATAACTGATCAAGCTGATTTATATATTACTGCACTTACTGATGAAGCTTTAATTCAACTAGCCCCGCAACTGACTAAAAATAAAGAACAATGCTTATGGGTGCATACTGCGGGAAGTGTTTCTATGGATATCTGGAAAGAGTATTGCTTGCATTATGGAGTTCTTTATCCGCTTCAGACATTCAGTAAAAAAAGAGCGATTGATTTTAAACAAATCCCTCTATTCATAGAAGGATCTTCTGAGGAAGATACCCGAGAGTTGTTTGCATTTGCGAAAAATATTTCAAATCAGGTGTATCGGATTACTTCCGAACAGCGAAAGAGTTTACATTTAGCTGCTGTATTTGCTTCTAATTTCACAAATCATATGTATGTACTTGCAGCGGACTGGTTAAAAGAATATCAATTACCTTTTGATGTATTATTGCCTTTGATTGATGAAACAGCAAGAAAAGTGCATGCATTAAATCCAAGAGAAGCACAAACTGGCCCTGCTGTTCGTAATGATAAGCAAGTAATGGACAGTCATTTAGCGATGCTTGAAAAACTGCCTGACCTTCAACATATTTATAAAGAGATCAGTAAAAGTATATTAAATAGTAAAGAGAAAAATTAGTGAGTACAATCAATTACGATTTAAAGAAAATAAAGGCTTTTGCCTTTGATGTAGATGGGGTTTTGAGTGGAGAGATGATTCCCCTGCATCCTTCAGGTGAACCTATGCGTACCGTGAATACAAAAGATGGGTATGCTATTCAGCTAGCTATTAAATTAGGTTATGAAATAGCGATTATTACAGGTGGACGGACTAATGCTGTGAAAATACGGTTTGAGGGATTAGGGGTAAACGATATCTATTTAGGCTCTTCTATAAAAATTAAAGATTATGAGGATTTTAAGCATAAAAGGGGATTGAAAGATGAAGAGATTCTTTTTATGGGTGATGACGTTCCCGATATAGAAGTAATGCAAGCCTGTGGTTTACCTTGCTGTCCGAAAGATGCCGTTCCCGATGTCAAAGCAATTTCAAAATATATTTCTCATCTGTCTGGTGGAGCCGGTTGTGGGCGTGATGTGATTGAGCAAGTTTTGAGAGCTCAAGGTCAGTGGATGGCTTCTCAAAAAGCTTTTGGATGGTGATATAATAGGGGAAGATGCTACATCATTTAGACCGATATCATATTATTTTAGCTTCACGCTCTCCACGTAGAAAAGAGTTGTTACAAGGTTTGGGAGTGAAGTTTACGGTGAAATCTCTTCCGGATGTGGATGAATCCTATCCAGATTATTTGGTTGGAGGAGAAATAACACGATATATAGCTTGTAAAAAAGCTGAATCGTATAAACCATTACTTCAAGAAAATGACTTACTAATTACTGCTGACACATTAGTCTATCATAATACTCAAGTATTAGGTAAACCCGGAGATGGAGAGGAGGCCAAAGAAATGTTACGTCGATTATCGGGAAATACACATGAAGTATTTACCGGGGTCTGTATACTAACAACAAATTATGAAACCTCTTTTGTTGCTCGTACAAAGGTAAGGTTTGCTACCTTAGCTGAAGACGAAATTTCATATTACATCAATCAATATCAACCCTTTGATAAGGCCGGTTCTTACGGGGTACAAGAATGGATTGGTTACATCGGGGTGGAATATATTTCGGGTAGTTTTTATAATGTGATGGGATTGCCTGTCCAAAAGTTATATACTGAATTGAAAAAGTTAAAATAAAGAAGAAAGGAGTTTATCGATCGATAAACTCCTTTCTTCTTTATAAGCTAACAGAATATTAAATCAAATCAATCATCAGTGGAATATCTTCTTCAGATATGCCATATTTCATTAAATGTTTTTTATCTGAGTTCATTTTTTCAATATAGATGTCTCTGTTTTTACTTAATTCTAAAGCTTTTTTATAACGCTCTATGGCTAAATCCAAATTTTTAGAAGCCCATGCAATGTGACCCGCATTTAAGAAGTCTATCATAAGGGGCTTTTTAGTTAACACTTTTGAATAATAGCGTTCGGCTTGTTCAATTTTACAGGTTAAGAAAGAGCACCAACCAATAGAACGCCATGTCCGAGGGTTGTTGTTGTCCATTAAATCCAACTGAAAGAAGTAGTTCAATGCTTCATCATAACGTTCTAGATTAGTTAAACAAACACCAATATAGTATAGTGTGTTTTTATGTTCGGGTTGTATCTCTTCTACTTTTTTATAATACTCAATGGCTTCTGAGTAGGATTGGATTCTTCTATAGCAGAGTGCCAGATTTCTATAGATCCATAAACTATTAGGAGAAATTAAGTCCGCTTTTAAATAGGAATCTATTGCCTCTAAATATCTTTTTTCCCGTTGACAAGCAAAACCATATTTTTGAAATAGCAAGAAAGAACTTTGATCCATCTCTTGGATTAATATGTGAAAGATTTCAAGGGCTTCAAGGTATCTTTCTTTAAATAAAAAGAAGTCAGCTAAGAAGGTTAAATGCTTAGAAGTGTGTAATACCTCCTTAAGAATAGGAACTTTATGCAAAATCATTTTTTTGTCAAAAATATCTTCAAAATCTTTACGATTATCAGAAAGTTTGTAAAATCGATATAAGTCGTGGATATATTGATTCGCTGCAAATTTAGGATTTAACATATCTGCGGAAAGTTCCTTTTTTTCTTCTTCTAGTCTTGCTTGTTGCTCCTCACTTAATTGACTTAGCATCATCTCTTTTTGATTTTGTGGGATGTGTTGCATCATAAAGCAAAGGGAGTATTTATCACTATTACAAAAAATAGTTGATTCTAAGATTATGTCCATTATGGGATTAGTCTTTTTGTTTGAAAGACCTAATTCCTTTATTACGCTAGAGTGGTATTTGTCAAAGGGGTAAAACCAATGATGAAAGGTTTTGAAGAAAGGGTAATTTTTTAGATGAGAGAAAGTGGACATATAAATGTCCTCTCCTTGCATTTGGAGCTCTTGCATTTCTTTTATTTTCTCTCCAAAATCGGAGTCTTCCAATTTTTCCTCCCAATTTTTCATCTCTTCGTCAGCAGCCTCTAAATCATCGAAGTTGAATTTCTCAAAGGAGGAGGCTTGTTTCATCATTTCAGGGAAAATCTCTTCTTTCATCTTGCGTTCAATTTCTTTAGTGTCCTGACTTCGGAGTAGTTGGATATAGACTCTATTTAAATCATCTCCAAATGAATCAGATTCATTCAAGAATTCAATTTGTGCTTTGATTTCCGGATAAAAAGATAGCCATTCAGCATATTTTTGAAAGATTATGGCTATACCAATCAAACTGCGTTGATTGACCTCCGTTGCAGGGTTTTTACACCCATTCATTAGCATTTTGATTTTCTCTTCATCAAAACATTCCATTAGACTTAGTGTTATGGCACTAATCAATAACCCCTTATCTGTTGCATTTATGGTTTCAGAGTCTAGTAGGTTTTCTATGCTTTCTACATCATCAGTACTCCATCGGATATTTAGCCATACTTTGTAGAATAGTTGTTTGTTGATTGCTTCCCGTTTCATTAGAATGGGTTCCAACTGTGTATAGTCCATAAGGCTAGCAACCGCATAATCATCATTAAAAGAGGCTAATGTGTTTTGTATTTCATCATATTCAACTTTTCTTTCATACATTTGTTGTCTTTGAGAAATATAATAAAGTTTGGTAGAAACAGGAGTTAGGAGGGTCGCCTTTACTCTGTCATTTAAGCTTAGCGTATCTTTTAAAAGTCCGTTATATAGCTTTTGACGATCTGGGTCTTGAATGCCTTGAGCCATATATTTTAGCATATACTCATAAGAAGTACTAATTTGGTTATGTTCATTGCGTAGTTCAATGGTACTATCTAAATTTATTTGACTTTCAAGTTTTTTGAGTGCTTCTTTAAGTCTCCTGCTAAGTATAAGCTGTACAATAGTACTATGTTGTTGTATTATATCCTTTTCGTTCATCTTTTATAATCTCAATTTTTTACAATTTAGCTGAAATCAAATGTACAAAAACGAAAGTTAAAAGGCAATAAGAGTTTGTGATAATCTCAGCTTATTTAGATATAGTAACAAGAGTTTAACCTGAGGTGTTTAAAAAATACTAAGTTTTGTTTTTGTCGTAAGTAATTCCAGTGCTTTTACTCCTAGGGAAGAGTTCCCTTTTTTATTTAATCTTGGACTCCAAACGGTAACAGCATATTCTTGAGGATATATGGCTGAAATGCCACCTCCTACACCACTTTTCCCCGGTAAACCCACTAAATAAGAAAACTCTCCCGATTCATCATAGAAACCGCAGGTAAGCATAATGGCATTGATGCGTTTAACCTGTGATGTAGTAAGGCTGACCGAGCCATAAGAAAAAGGTTTAGTATGATTGGCAAAAGGAATAAAAGCTTGCGTTAATTGTTTACAGTCCATTGTAACAGCACACTGATGGAAATAGAAAGATAATACCTCATCAATATCATTCTTGATGTTCCCATGGTGTTTTAACATATTGGCGATTGCTGCGTTTAGATAGCTTTGTTCTTTTTCGGATTGTGCTATATTCTCATCATACTCAATAGTAGGACACTTAGAAAGTAGTCTTACAAATTCTAAATACTCCTCTAAAGGATTATTTAAATAAGTAATCAGGATGTCAGAAAGAACCAAGGCCCCTGCATTAATCAAAGGATTGCGAGGGATTCCTTTTTCAAGCTCTAATTGTACTATGGAGTTAAAAGGATTTCCTGAGGGTTCTACTCCAATTCTTTGCCAGAGTTCCTCTTTTAATATGGAAAATCCCATGGCAAGGGTAAATACCTTTGAAATACTTTGAATGGAGAAAGGAATTTGAAAGTCTCCTATTCCTGCTTTTTCACCTTCTATAGTCTGTAAGTAAATTCCATATTGATTTGGATCTACTTTAGCCAATTCGGGGATGTATGAAACAGGATCCCCCAAAGATCTGTATTTTTGGGTTTCCTCATAAATCTCATGTATTATGGTTTGATAATTCATTGTTTTAGAATTGGACTTGAATTTGTGCTTGTAGTATTTGTGTCTTATCTCTTAATTTCTCTTTTTGATAGGTATATTGTGCTGCTAAACGACATTTGGGATAAAACCAATATTGCAAGCCTCCAATAAAGAGAGTTTGTTTGTCACTTATATCCTTGTTTCTATTCAGATAGTCCACTGATGCAATAAGGTCTAGTTTAGGAAGTAATTCATAAGAAACCACTCCATATACTGCTCTACTTTTTGTGTTTTTGTCTTTTCCTTGAAGATATTCTGCACGTGCTTTGAACTTATTCAAATTCAGGGCTGTACCTAGTGACCAACGATTTCGCTTATAGTTTTCTCCTTCTAGAACATCATTATACATGGAGTTTGCTATTGCGTGTCCTTTCCCTTTTATAAAGGAAGCACTAACGGTCCAAGTTGAAGAAATGTGATAATCGAGTTTACCTACAACATCTTTTTGCTTGTTTCCATCTTTTGTATTTATGCCTTGTCCGTTTTGTATGGATAAGGTATAGTCTAATTTTTTATTAAAAAGGGATCCTAAGAACATAAGTCCAATGTCTCGGCCGGCTTTTGCTCCAATGGCCCGGTCGGAAGCGTCTACCCCGGTAAGATATTTAGTTCCTGTAGATTGAGTCCTTATTAATTCTATTTCCGTAGGAGAAAGTTGATTGTCCATGGAAAAAGGCGTTAGGTATTGTCCTAATCTGACTGAAAATTCCGGAAAGAAATCATACTGGGTATAACAGTTAAGAATTTCTGCATCTTTAACAAAGTTATATTGAAAGACTGCACTCCATTTTGAGGTTATCTCTCCACTAACAGAAAGTATAGCTCTTCTTAGCAAGAATTCACTTTTTCCGGAATCCCCACTTATGTCTTCGTAACCGGCTTGGGCATAGCCTGATACCGTAATTCGATCTTTTACGGTATTGATGATTTCGTTTATATTGTTCCCGGAAAATGCTTCTAGCGTGAATAGAAGTAAAACTGCAAAAGAGATAATATGTTTTTTCATAATTTGTTTATTTTAATTTGTCAATTTGCTTATCCATTGACAGGTGAAAAGTTCAAGTAAATCAATAATTATAAATAATAAAAAGCCAAAGAGGCTAAGAATTACAATTCCGGCATACATTTCCATATAGTTAATTCTCATCCAGGAATCCACTATGAAATAACCCATACCCTTATCTGTTCCATAAGTTTCAGTAACAAAAAGTACAGATATGGCTGTCCCGACGGCTATTCTGAGTGTGGAGAGCAAATCGGGAGTAATAGCGGGTAGTATGATGTGACGTAGTTTCTGTCTTTGGTTTATTCCTAACGATAGGGCTACTAATAAACTTTCTTGGGGTATTTTGTTAATGCCATCCCGTAGGTTTATAATGATTTGAAATACAATAATAAGCACAATCATTATGATTTTAGTAGCTTCGCCTATACCGGCCAATAGCATGACAATGGGCAAGAGTGCGAGTTTAGGAATAGGATAGGCTATGTATGTAAAAGACTCTATTATAATTTGGGATACTTTATTTTGAATAAGTAAATAAGTGAATAGGAGTCCAATAAAAACAGCTAACGTAATACCTATTACTATCCTATTTAAACTGGCGAGTAAATGCATATTGATGGATTGGTTCCAGATTTCAGGTAGCATTCTATAAACATCAATAGGATTCACGATTAGATGAGTCGTCGTGCATTTTGAACCCACAAACCATATTAAGTTTAATATAAGAAAACCTAATATTATTTTCAATGCGTTGGATTGAATGACCTTTACCATATTGCTGCAATTTTTTCTCTTACCTCCCATTCAGTAGGTGAGTCTAATATATACTTTATGGTACCGGGAGCGGGACTCAATAAGATTACTTTATGTGCTAGTTCTATGGCTTCTTGTATGTTATGAGTAACCAACACAGTAGTTGTGGGATGATTTTTCCAAATCTCAAGAAATAATGAGCGGCTTTTTTCCGCAGTTAAAGCATCTAAAGCCGAAAAAGGCTCATCCATTAGTAATAGCTTCGGGTTTTGGATAAAAGCTCTGGCTAATGCTACTCTTTGTTGTTCTCCTCCACTAATTTCATTAGGGTATTGGTTCAGAAGCTTTTCCAGTTGCAGTTGCTTAATAACTTTTTGCGCTTTTTGTTCATCTATTGTTTCTTTTCGAATAGACTGTGGAAAATTAATATTATTTTTAATCTTCTTCCAAGGAAGCAAGCCATAATGTTGGGGAACCAGTCCAATGGATTGTTTTTTAGGATTGGGTTTTTCCCCATTAATTTTAATTTCTCCGGTATAATTTGATAAAATGCCCGCTATGGTGTAAAGTAGAGTCGATTTTCCACAACCTGAAGGACCTACAACAGCATAAATCAAGCCCTGAGGAAGTGTAAGATTAAATTCCTGAATGACTTGGACTCTTTTTTTTCCTTTTGTATAGAAAATATTGAGCTGTTCTATTTCTAATCTTGCCATTTTTATTTTGAGATTACTTGGCAAAAGAAGGATCAATAAGCTGTTCTTCTGAATAAGTTTCAGGGATTAGATTCTTTTTTTTAAGCCATTCCGTTACCTGTGTAATGTCTTTTCCCTGAGGTAATGAAGCTTTTTCATAATTAGGTAATTGAATGGATTTCACTAGAGATTCAGGAACTCCGGCATCTTCTACTAAAATACTACTCCAATCAATTAGGGGACGTTTCTTTATATATTCAACGGCTTTGTTATAACCCATAATCAGAATTTCTATTTCTCTTGCTTTTTCTTCTATTGCTTTTTGTGAAAACAGGGTTCCGGTAATGTTTATGCCTAAATCTTTTGTCGTGATTAAAGTATGATGTCCGTTGTTTAGTGCAATAGATGCAAAGGGATCCGGGAGAACGGTTGCTTCTATTTTGTTGTTTTGCAACATTTCTAACCGGAGTGGAATTTTATTAATCTCAGGTTTATTAACCTCTTTCTCAGTTATGTTTGCAGCATATAGAAACTGGTCAGTAGCATAATCTATCACGGTGTTTCTTGAAATAGCTATGTTCGTTCCTATTAAATCAGCAAGTGAATTTACATTACTCGCTTTCCCTGCTATGAAATAAAAGAAACCATCGTTTTTCATAACTAGCTTCAAGGGTATTCCATTTGCTTGTTGTAAAATAGCACCGGTAAAATCTATTACCGTTCCGTCTATGTTTCCTGATTGAAAGGCGGCATCTCTGTCATTAGCTGAAAAAAACTTTACGATTTCTACATTTAATCCTAGTGAGTCATAAATAGCTGTCTTTTTTGCCACAACAAAAGGAATATAATCCATGGACGACATGGCTCCTAATCGTAGAGTCTTTAAATCTGTCGGTTTTATATAAGGTTTATTCTCTTTTTTTCTAAAGTTACAAGAACTAACTATAAGAATTATTGAAAGAATAAAAAGAGCGAACTTAAAAAATGAAGAAGGTTGTTTCATAAAAAAAGTAATAGGAAAAGAGCACCATAAAAGGGTGCTCTTTAATAGTTTTTTGATATGATTTTTTTTAATCTTCTATAGCAGCAATACCCGGAAGTTTTTTACCTTCAATGGCTTCAAGTAAAGCACCACCACCTGTAGAAACGTAAGAAACTTTGTCTGCTAAGTTAAACTTGTTTACAGCTGCAACAGAATCTCCTCCTCCCACTAAAGAGAATGCTCCGTTTTTAGTTGCTTCAGCAATAGCCAGACCTACAGATTTTGTTCCTGCAGTAAAGTTTTCAAACTCAAATACTCCGGTAGGACCGTTCCAAAGTATAGTTTTAGAATTCTTAATGACGTCAGCAAAAATTTCCATTGATTTTGGACCTATGTCAAGACCTTCCCATCCATCTGGAATTTCATTAACCTCTACAAAATCTGTATTGGCATCATTGTCAAATTTATCGGCAATTTTAGTATCTACAGCTAAAACAATATTTACTCCTTGTTTTTTTGCTTTAGCCAACAAATCAAGTGCTAAATCTAATTTATCATCTTCGCAGATGGAATTACCAATTTTACCACCTTGAGCCTTAATAAAAGTATAAGTCATTCCTCCGGCAATAATAAGATTATCTACTTTGCCCAGTAGGTTTTCAATAATGTCAATTTTAGAAGAAACCTTTGAGCCTCCCATAATAGCAGTAAATGGACGTTGGATGTCATTTAGTACTTTATTAACTGCATTGACCTCTTTTTCCATTAAGTAACCAAACATCTTATGGTCTTTATCAAAGTAATCAGCAATTAAGGCTGTAGAAGCGTGAGCACGGTGTGCCGTTCCAAAAGCATCATTTACATAACAATCAGCATACGAAGCTAGTGTCTTAGTAAATTCCTTTTGACTTTTCTTTAATTCTTCTTTTGCTTTTTTCTTATCTTCTTCTGTAGCATCATTGGCTAATCGGGGTTTCCCCTGTTCTTCGGCATAAAAGCGTAAATTTTCAAGTAGTAAAACTTGTCCTGGCTTTAAGTTTTTTACTTGTTCGGCCGTTTCTGTGCCAATGGCATCTTTTGCAAATTGCACATCAACTCCTACAAGTTTAGATATATGGTTTAAGATGTGTTTCATTGAGAATTTTTCATCTATGCCTTTTGGAC
Organism: uncultured Bacteroides sp.; assembly: GCA_964522975.1. Lineage (GTDB taxonomy): Bacteria > Bacteroidota > Bacteroidia > Bacteroidales > Bacteroidaceae > Bacteroides_E. The sequence goes on from CAZFXK010000033.1 coordinate 20,659, forward strand.
GACCTAAATGTGAACCAATGATAAGCATACCATTATCATTTAATATTTTTTTAAGAGTAGGTAATGCTGCACGAATTCTTGTATCATCCGTAATGTTGAAATTCTCGTCAAGAGGAACATTGAAATCCACACGGACGAATGCTCTTTTACCGTCAAAATTAAATTTGTCAATTGTTTGCATACTAATCTTTTATTTTAATAATTAATCTAAAATTTCTTTTTTTTGCTAAGCAAAGTTAATGTTTATTTCTTTTTTATCCTATATGAATTATGGATTTATTTCTTTAATCGGATCTTTGGTTAGGTAACGAATTCTTATGATTAAAAAGAGCGGTTTAGAGTGTGTTGTTGAATTTTATTATTGTCAATAGCTCAAAAAGATAGAATAAAAAGTCTTTTTAATTTAAAAGAGCTTTATCTTTATCACTGTTATTCTGATTTAGAACAATATCTATCTTTAAAATTAAATGTTATGAAAAAGTATTTATCTGAAATGATTGGCACTTTTGTTTTGGTATTATTAGGTTGTGGAGCTGCAGTTTTTGCCGGTGTAGGACAACCTTTTATATCAATTGGAACTTTAGGAGTTGCTTTTGCTTTTGGACTATCTGTTGTAGCAATGGCTTATACCATTGGTAAGATCTCAGGATGCCATATCAATCCAGCAATTACATTAGCCGTTTTTTTATCTAAAAGAATGTCTGGAAAAGATGCCGGAATGTACATGGTTTTTCAAGTCATAGGAGCCATCTTAGGGTCGGCAGTTCTTTATGTTTTAGCTAAAGATTCCGGTTCAACAACTACCCTGACCGGGTCTAATGGGTATACTGACTTAGTACCTGCATTGGTTGCAGAAGTTGTCTTTACCTTTATTTTTGTGTTGGTGGTATTGGGTTCTACATCAAAAGGGGCTCCAAACAACTTTGCAGGATTAGCCATCGGACTAACGCTTGTTCTTATTCACATTGTTTGTATTCCTATAACAGGAACATCTGTAAACCCCGCTCGTAGTATTGGGCCTGCACTTTTTGAAGGTGGGGTAGCTCTTCAACAACTTTGGTTATTTATTGTTGCTCCATTTTTAGGAGCTATTCTATCTGCCCTTGTGTGGAAAGTAATTGACACTGAAGAGTAACGCTTATTTTATTAATAGTGTTAGGGTTGTATTAATTCATTTTAATGCAGCCCTATTTTTTTGTGTTTTTGTACTTTAATTCAATCTTGTCTTAGGTTGCAATTCTAACGTTTTTAGAAAAGAATTGGGTGTTATTCGTTTTTCATCAAGTATGAATTTTGCTCTTTTAATGAGATAATTTGCTTATAAATTAATAGAAATACATCTATGAATATTCAAAGTTTAATTTACTGAAAAAGTTTCTTTTTTAAGTAGTTTTGATATTATGAATTGATTCTTAAATAATTCAATGATTTTTGTGCCTACATCACTGTTTTCTTGTGTGCCGGTAAATAAATAAGATTGTGGACCATAGGTGAATA
>CAZFXK010000034.1:0-21417 GCA_964522975.1 uncultured Bacteroides sp.
TAAAATAAAACTAAGAGTCAGCAGATTTAGATTGATAAACTCTTTAGCAAGCTGTGTATAAAAACCCTTTTTATTCATTGAACCAATTGATTTTTTTAGAAAAATACATCACTATACCTAGTATAATAAATAGCCCTAAGCTACCCACTAATAAAGCATAGGTTTCTAATTGTATAAGCGTAAATATGTATAGATAAAGTAAACTTAATAATCCGGTCATAATGAGTGCAGGTTTTCTTTTCTTCATAATACCAAACATATAGCCACCAACTAATGCAATAGTCAGGATGGCAGCTAACAAATAGGCCATATTAAAACCCAAATGTTCTGAAAAAGAGAGTAACAAGCTATAAAATAAACAAAGAGCTAATCCCACCAACAAATATTGTAATGCGTGTATACGAGTATCATTTACTATCTCCGTAAAGAAGATAATAGCAAAGGTTAACAGAATAATTAAGATGGCATATTTAGCCGATCGCATGGCTTGTTGATATTGTTCTACCGGAATCTTTAACTTAACCCCAAAACCGGAATCCATAATATTATCTAGGCTTGCACGGCTAAAATTAGTAATCACCTGAGAATAATTTCGATTCAGATTCAAAACCTGCCATTCAGCCACAAATCCTTGTCCGGTTACATTGCGTTCTTTAGGTAAATAATTTCCGGTGAAACTTGGGGTGTCCCAATTGGCTTTCAATTTTATTTGGCTCGTTTTTCCTATGGGAACAAAGAAAATAGACTCCGAACCTTTAAGATGAAGTTTTATTTCGTAAGGAATCTCTTCTTCATTCATTAAACCGGATAAATTAACTAACGTATGTACCCCCACATCTTCTATCCCTCTATAATCCATTCCCGGCTCAAATACATAAATTGAATCGCCCAATAATAAGCTAATTTGTTCTGTTATACCTCGCATATCCGATAAATTTAAGCATACAGCTACTGTCTCGGGTTGCAACTGATTAACATTTATTTTGCTCTTAATGAGCTCCTTTGAGCTAAACGAACCACTTAGGATTACATCCGATTGATAAACATTAACTTCATAGATACCTCTTTTCAAAACTTCCGTCTTTAATTCTCCTTCAACAAAAAGATCGTCAGGAAAAAGCACCAAATTTTTGGTTACTGTTTTTTGTTTTCCTTCATCTTCAATAGTAACCGGATATTGAAAGCTTAAATAAGGCCCGGTAATGGTTTGAGAACGACTCCACTTATCACTAACTTCCTGTATGGCAGCATCCTGCGTCATATCCCGTTCTCGTATAAGATCCTTAATCATGGCCATGGGAATTAATAAGAGAAGACATAATACGCCAATGGTGATTATTTTAACTGTTTTTGAATAGCGTTGTAATGCCCTTTGAGGCTGTTTTTCATTTAATTTTTCTTCCATAGCTTCAAGAATGATTTAAGATTCTTATTATTTAATTTCTAAAACAAAATTTTAAATTCATACACATAAAATTAAGATAAGCGTAAATGTGTAGAGATATTAAAAACATAAAACCATCAATAAAATAAAAGCCACTTTGCAACTTTACTGTTTTTTATACCTTACTAAAGTAAGCTTATTTCTTTATAAAAAGAAACTTTTTGTTTCATACCTAAAACAAAAGATATACCTTTGCATACAAAGAAAATAAAGGCCGATATGGCTCAGTTGGTAGAGCAACTCATTCGTAATGAGTAGGTCGCCGGTTCGAGTCCGGCTATCGGCTCTTTTTTTATTTAACCGGAAGGTGAGTATAAGTTAAACCAAGAAAAGCGGTTATAGGCTTTAGAAGCAAAGATGAAAAAGGTCCCAGACCGAACGTCCTTATGTCCCAGACCGATGAGATGTTTATCCCAGACCAACGAGGCTTCTCTCCCAGACCGATATAATTGCTCTCTGGAAAGGGTATAAATCCATGCAGAAAAAACAGACAAAAAGAAACATCCTGATTGCTTCCTTCCTTATTCTTTTTTTATTGATTCTATGGGTGGGACGACAATACGCACTTATTTTTCTTCCTCAGTTTCAACTAAAAGAAAAAACGAACCTCTATATTGATCGGGATGATGACATAGATTCAATTTATCAAAAAATCACGTTAAAGGCAAATCCAAAAAGCCTAAAAGGTTTCAAAATAATTTGCCATTATAGCAAATACGCTCAACACATTCGTACCGGAAAATATGAACTTCTTCCGGATGAAACTCCTTACCAGCTCTATCATAAATTATCTCGTGGACATCAAACACCCACTCAATTAGTGGTTAATAGTCCGCGCAATGTAGAAGCAGTAGTTGGACACATAGCCAAGCAGCTAATGATAGATTCTCTTGAAATAGCAGAACAACTTTTTGATGAAGCAATTCAAGCCGAGATGGGTTATCACGAAAAAAGTTTAATGGCCTTTTTCATTCCAAACACATACGAGGTCTATTGGAATATACAAGCTGATGAATTACTTGTTAGATTACAAAAAGAGCACAATGCTTTTTGGAATGATACACGAAAGAAAAAGGCAGAACAAATTGGCTTAACTCCCTATGAAGTAAGTATACTGGCTTCTATTGTAGATGAAGAAACGGTTAAGAACGAAGAAAAAGCGACCGTTGCCGGACTCTATATGAACCGCCTTAAACGAGGAATGCTATTACAAGCCGACCCAACCGTAAAATTTGCCTTAGGCGATTTTGCCATTCAGCGAATAACCGAGCGGGATTTAAAGATAGAATCCCCTTATAACACCTATTTATATACCGGACTTCCTCCGGGTCCCATACGGATACCCACCCTCAAGGGGATAGATAGTGTACTAAATTACGAAAAACACAATTATCTCTATATGTGTGCCAAAGAAGATTTTTCGGGTTATCATAATTTTGCATCAAATTTGGCAGAACACTCTCGAAATGCAAGAAAATACTGGAATGCACTCAATAGAAGAAAGATTTACAGATAAAAAGGAGTAAAAGTGTCAGTTTTCAGTATATTTGCTAAAATATTATCCAACTAAAAATTAAGCTACTTCATATTATGAGCAAAAAATTGTTATTAGGTGATGAGGCCATAGCTCAAGCAGCTTTAGATGCCGGAATCTCCGGAGTTTATGCTTATCCGGGTACCCCATCTACCGAAATCACGGAATATATACAACGCCATCCGCTAAGTCAACAACGTAACATTCATTCCCGTTGGTGTACAAACGAAAAAACAGCTATGGAAGCGGCTTTAGGCCTCTCTTTTATTGGCAAACGTTCTATTGTATGTATGAAACACGTAGGACTTAATGTAGCAGCCGATTGTTTTATAAATGCCGGCATTACAGGGGTACACGGTGGATTGGTAGTTATCTCTGCTGATGATCCCAGCATGCACTCCTCTCAAAACGAACAAGACAGTAGATTTTATGGTGATTTTACCTTAATCCCCATATTAGAGCCTAGCAATCAGCAAGAAGCTTATGATATGACCTATTATGGCCTTCAACTATCAGAACAAATGGGGGTTCCTGTTTTACTTCGCGTAGTTACCCGTTTGGCCCACTCAAGGTCGGGAGTTGTTCCCAAAGAAGTATTAAAAGAAAATAAGATTTCGTATAGTCAAGACCCTAAGCAATTCATATTACTACCGGGAATAGCTAGAAAAAGGTATAAAGTACTTATTGACAAGCAAAAACAATTTGAAGAAAACGCTGAAAACTCAAGGTTCAATACCTATGTTGACGGAACGAACAAAAAGAAAGGCATTGTAGCTTGCGGCATTGCCTATAACTACTTAATGGAACACTATCCGAATGGTTCGGAGTATCCTATTGTAAAAGTAGGTCAATATCCTCTTCCTGAAAAACAGATTATGAAACTCATAAATGAATGTGAAGAAATCATAGTAATGGAAGATGGGCAACCTTTTGTTGAAAAACAATTAAAGGGACTTCTTGGACTTGGAGTGAAAATTAAAGGCAGACTTGATGGTACGCTACCACGCATAGGCGAATTAAATCCGGATAATGTAGGAGAAGCTTTGGGTATAAAAACCAAACAACCTCATACTGCCTCTTCATTAATTGAAATGAGGCCTCCGGCATTATGTCAAGGCTGTGGACACCGTGACTTATTTAGTGCTTTAAACGAAGTCGTTGCAGAGTACACCAATGCTAAAGTATTCAGTGACATAGGTTGTTATACCTTAGGGGCGGGAGCTCCATTCCATGCCATTGACTCTTGTGTAGATATGGGAGCTTCCATAACAATGGCTAAAGGAGCTGCTGATGGTGGGCAACACCCATCTATTGCCGTAATAGGCGACTCAACCTTTACGCATTCCGGAATGACCGGATTACTAGATTGCGTCAATTCAAAGAGTCCGGTAACAATTATCATATCGGATAATGAAACAACAGCCATGACCGGAGGGCAAGATTCAGCAGGTACCGGACGGATTGAGTCCATCTGCTTAGGCATAGGTGTAGAAGAAGAACATTTACGAGTCATTGTACCACTCAAAAAAAATCACGAATCAATGAAAGATATGATTCGTGAAGAGATAGAATACAACGGGGTATCGGTTATCATACCAAGGAGAGAGTGCATTCAAACATTAAAACGCAATAGAAAGAAAAAACAAGCATGAAAAAAGACATTATACTTTCTGGCGTAGGTGGGCAAGGCATCCTAACCATCGCTACCATAATTGGACAAGCTGCTTTGAAAGAGAACTTGTATTTAAAACAAGCCGAAGTACACGGAATGAGTCAACGAGGTGGAGATGTTCAATCTAATCTTCGCTTAAGCAGTAATCCCATCGCTTCAGATTTAATTTCAAGGGGAGGCTGTGATTTAATCATATCCTTAGAACCGATGGAAGCTTTACGTTATCTTCCCTATCTCAGCAAAGAAGGTTGGATTGTATCCAACGAAGTTCCATTCAAAAACATAGACAACTATCCTGAAGAAGAAAAAATATGGGAGGAAATCAAAACCATACCTAATCATATTTTATTGAACGTAGATGAAATAGCTAAAGAAATAGGTTCTCTCCGTACATCAAATATTGTTTTATTAGGAGCTACTACGCCTTTCTTAAATTTGGAATATAGGCATATAGAAGAAAGCATTGAAGATATTTTCAAAGCAAAAGGTGCCGATTTGGTTGATTTGAACATTAAAGCCCTTAGGGCAGGAAAACAAGCAGCTGAACATTTGATGTAAAATTTGAATAAGCAATGGATAGAGAGTATTGGGAAAAAGAGATTGAAACACTGGCTCCCCATAAATTAAAAGAACTTCAGCTTAAAAGGTTGAAAAACACCTTACAAATAGCTCAAAAATCCCCTTTTTATAAAAAACGATTTCAGGAGATTGGCTTTCCCATAGACCAAATCAACCATTTGGAGGACATTCAGAAACTTCCATTTACCACCAAACAAGATATGCGGGATAGCTATCCTTTTGGATTAGCTGCCGGTAATCCAAAAAAGGAGGGTGTTCGCATTCACAGCTCGAGTGGTACAACAGGCAATCCCACCTTAGTTGTTTACTCTAAAAACGACATTGAAAATTGGTCTAATTTAGTGGCTCGCTGCTTATATATGGTGGGAATTCGTAGTACCGATGTTTTTCAAAACAGTTCCGGCTATGGCATGTTTACAGGGGGACTCGGTTTTCAATACGGTGCTGAAAAACTGGGTGCTTTAACGGTTCCTGCTGCGGCAGGAAACAGTAAACGGCAAATTAAGTTCATTACGGACTTTGGAACTACGGCGCTTCATGCCATACCCAGTTATGCCATTCGTTTGGCTGAAGTGTTTAGAGAAGAAGGATTGGATCCGGTAAAATCAACCTTAAAAACGCTGGTCATTGGGGCAGAACCTCACACTAATGAACAACGCAGAAAAATTGAATCTCTATTGGGTGTTAGAGCCTTTAATAGTTTTGGAATGACCGAAATGAATGGTCCGGGTGTTGCCTTTGAATGTAAAGAACAAAATGGAATGCATTTCTGGGAAGATAACTACTTAGTTGAAATCATTGATCCGGATACGGGCGCCCCAATGCCGATAGGTGAAGTGGGTGAATTGGTTTTAACCACACTAAACCGCGAAATGATGCCCTTAATCCGTTATCGCACCAGAGACTTAACTCGCATTCTACCCTACGCTTGTCCTTGTGGAAGAACTCATTTATTAATCGATCGCATAACCGGACGAAGTGATGATATGATCATCATTAAAGGGGTGAATATATTCCCTATGCAAATAGAAAGGGTGTTAATGGGATATTCCGAACTTTCCAGTGACTATTTAATCACCTTAGATAGCATAGAAAACCAAGACTCCTTAACGATAGAGGTAGAGCTAAAAGAGCTCCCTACCGATAATTATGTAGTATTAGAAAGATTGCATAAAAAGATAAAACAAGATTTACGAGATGAAATTTTGGTCACTCCCCATTTAAAATTCGTAAAAAAAGGGTCACTTCCCCAGCAAGAAGGAAAAGCTGTTCGTGTAAAAGATTTACGAAAGGGAATACTTTAGTTTAATAAAAAGCGAATGACAAAATAAGTAGTAGAAAACGGTTAACTCTTTTTAGGGCAAAACTGTTTTCTACTCATATTTTAAATCATAACGCTAATAATTTTCTATAACTCATAGGAGATACTCCACTTCTACGTTTAAAGAACTTCCCAAAAGTAGATTGATCGGCAAAATGAAGTTCTTCTGCTATTTGTTGAATGGTAATATCAGGATTCTGCAATAAGAGTTTAGCTTCACTAAATATAAGTTGAAAGATGATATCCGAAACCGTTTGTCCTGTCAGCCTTTTTACAATAATTGTCAAATAATGTGGAGTTATATGTAGCTTTCGGGCATAAAAATCCACTAAATGTTCTCTTTGATAGTGAGTAGATAGAATATCAAGAAATTTTTGAAAATAGATTTCATCTCTTGATAAGGGTGTCTTCTCGGTTTTATTCAAACTCCTATTTTCTATAATGACACTTAATTCTATGAAAAATATGCGTATACTCAATAATATCAGTTCTTTCTGGTGAATGTGATTAATATTTTCTATTTCATCGGAAACTAACGACAATCGTTTTTTTAAGATAACGACCTCGTTCTCTTTTAAATGAATTTGAGGAAGTTTATACATTCTCACATTATACTTGGTTCGTTTGTACAGCATTTCAGTGGAATACATCTCATTAATATAATCTTTTCCAATATGAAATAAGATACAAGAAAAATCAAGGCTTACGTGTTCCAACTCAAAGAAATGACCTTGAGATAACAAAACAAGGTCGTTAGCCAATATCTCATAACGCTTAAAATTTATTTTTACATTTACATTTCCACTTAAGACTAATATAAACAACAGTGAATCAGAGTGAATGGTTTCTTGTTGATAGCTGACAAGTCGCATATTATCCAGATGGAATAGATTCACATCGAGTTTACTATTCCATCCCAAAAGGGATTCAATGAAATACTGAAATTCTTTTTTCATAGGAATTGAATCTTTCATTTATTTTTTATCAACAGCAAAAATATTCAAAATAAACCAATATTGTAAACTTTTAGAACAATGTATTTAGGCCTATTTTATTGAACTTTGCATCCAATTTCAGAATAAAAAAATACAATTTTAATCTATATGCAGAAAGCAAAAATTTTCTTACTTTTTATCTTCTTGATAAAAGGTCCTGTAATTCTTATGTCCCAAAACGTAGATAGTCTATTAGTATCCTTAAATTATTTATTCGAACTGGCCGACCAAAATAACAGAGAACTAAAGATACTTGAATATAACAGAAAAAAAGCTTTAGAAGCTGTAAATGAAGAAAAGAAAAAACTTCTGCCTTCTTTAGATGCCTCATTATCGTTTAGCTACAATGGAGATGGAACTGTTATGGATCGTAATTTTTCACACCAAGTTAATGCACCAATTCCGGACTTTGGGAATAATTTCATTGTTGAAGCATCACAAGTCATATATGCCGGAGGAGCTATAAAGAACGCCATAGAAACAGCCAAATTAAATCAGGCGTACACAGACTTAGATAAAGAACAGCATCGGCAAAACATACGTTTTACCATAGCAGGTTACTATCTGGAACTATTAAAGCTGAATAATCAGATAACCATCTTGGAGAAAAACATCATTCAAACCAATACCTTATTGGAACAAATGAAAGCTAGGTATGAACAAGGAACAATGCTTGCCAATAATGTAACGCGCTACGAACTACAATTACAATCGCTCGACTTGACTTTATTTCAAGTAAAAAACAGAATTACCATAACGAATAATGAACTAGTGAAAATATTGCAGCTCCCCATAGGAACAAAATTAAAACCGGAGAACCGTATTATTGAAGAGGTACTTACCATATATAATAAATCAGATTGGCAAAACACAGCTTTAAATAATTCTCCGGTAATAAAACAGCAAGCCCTAAAAATAGAGCAATCCCAACGTGCCGAAAAACTAGTATTGGCTAACAAATTACCTCAAATAGTTGCTTTTGCCGGAAACAACTTAAATGGGCCCATTACAATAGAGATACCGGCCATCAATAAAAACTTCAATTATTGGTATGTAGGCATAGGTATAAAGTATAACATTTCCTCACTTTATAAAAATAAGCCAAAGAAAAATCAGGCAAGATTAGCAACGCAGTTGGCAATGGAAAGCGACAAAAAAATAAGAGATGAACTCTCTAACGATATAGAAGATTGCTTCATTACATATCATGAAGCAATAAAAGTCTATGAAACTCAATTAAAAAGTGTAGAACTTGCATCAGAAAATTATACCATTATCAGGAACAGATACTTAAATGACTTAGTACTAATAACTGAAATGCTGGATGCAGAAAACTCAAAATTAGATGCCGAACTGAAAGCCACGAATGCCCAAATAAATATCCTTTTTCAATATTATCTACTTAAAAAACTAACAGCAACATTATAAATTAGAAAAGATGAAAAGATCAAAAAAAATAGCATACAACATAGTTGTTATCCTCCTCATAACCATAGGAATTACTTGGGTATCCCTAAAATTCATCCATCTGGGTAATATAGAATATACGGACAATGCACAGGTTAAACAATTAATTATTCCAATTAATTCCAGAGTACAAGGCTTCATAAAAGACATACGTTTTGAAGAATATCAATATGTTAAAAAAGGAGATACCTTAGTCATCATAGAAGATACCGAATTTCGGTATAGAGTAGCACAAGCTGAAGCCGACCACCAGAATGCAATTGCAGGAAAATTGGTAGTCAATTCATCTCTACATACGGCAAAAAACAACATTCTAGTATCTGATGCGGGGCTGGCCGAAGTAAAAGCACTACTCGATAATGCAGAAACAGATTATAAACGGCATAAGAATTTATTTGAACAAAAATCGGTAACTCAACAAGAATATGATGCAGTTTATACAAAATACATTTCGCTGAAAGCTAAATATGAAACACTAATAAGGCAAAAGCAGTCCAGTGTTTTGCTGAAAAATGAACAAAGCAACCGATTAACACAGAACGATGCTACTATAAAACTGACACAAGCAGCTTTAGACTTGGCAAAACTAAATCTCTCTTATACTATCATAGTAGCTCCTATTGATGGTTATACGGGTCGCAAGAACATTCAGATGGGGCAATTAATACAAACCGGACAAACCCTCATCGATTTGGTTGATGCAAAAGACAAATGGATTATCGCTAATTATAAAGAAACGCAAACATACAATATCAAAGAAGGTCAAGAAGTAGAACTCAAAGTAGATGCCCTACCCGATATAACTTTAAAAGGTGTCGTAAAATCACTATCAAAAGCCACAGGCGCAAGTTTTTCTGTTTTGCCGCAAGATAATTCTGCTGGTAATTTTGTTAAAATAGAACAACGCATACCTGTTCGTATTGAGTTTTCGGAAGAAAATGAAGCTGAATATCTTGACTATTTGAGAGCAGGAATGAATGTTGAATGTATGGTTAAATTTTAACTAGCATGAGTTATCACGAAGAAAAGTCTTTTTCCATTCCGGCAATACATAGTTTTGTTCCGGAGCAATGGAAGCCCTGGATAATGATATTTATAGTTATCATTTTTCAGTTTTCCGGAGGTGTTTATTTGGCTACTGCCAACGAAATGGTTGGAGCAACAGCTTTGATGCAAGAAGATATTTTAATGGCAGGATATGCTTCATTAATAGGTATGTCTCTAACCTTTACCCTTATGCTGCGTCTAAAAATGCGTTTCACCTCCAAATTCTCCTTACTTACCTGCGCAATTGTCCTCATTCTATGCAATCTTATCGCCATATCTACCCATAATATTGCAATCTTAGTTGCGACTTGTTTTGTAGCAGGAGTATTCAGAATGTGGGCAACTTTTGAGTGTAATTCAACCATTCAATTATGGCTTACCCCTAACAGGGATATGAGTGTTTTTTTCTGTTTTATTTTTCTGTTAGTTCAAGGTTGCATAGTGCTTTCCGGCATCACTAACATGTATATAGCTTTATTCTCAAACTGGCACTACATGCATTGGTTTATTATCGGAAGTTTGTTTTTTGTAATGTTGCTGGTAATCTTTCTATTCAACAACAAACGCATTATGAAACCCTTTCCTCTCTATGGCATAGATTGGCTGGGGGCTTTTATCTGGGGTTTACTCTTATTATTGATTAATTTCATACTACTTTATGGAAATCATTACGATTGGTGGGATTCTCTCCATATCAGAACTGCCACTCTCTTTTTAGTCGTTTTGTTACCCATTCAACTATATAGAGCATCATTTATCCGGCATCCATTTATTCCGTTAAGGGTATTTAAGTACAATGCTGTATTTATAAGTATCATCCTTTATCTCATCGTTACTATTTTCCTTGCTCCGGCTCACCTAGTAGAATCTATTTATTTTGACAATATCTTGAACTACGACTTAACGCACTTGATTAGCATAAATTGGATGGGATGGGCAGGAATAGTTATAGGTGCAGTGTTTAGTTACTTCTTTTTTGCCAAAAGAAAAAACTCCTATAAGACAACTTTTCTAATTGGCTTTTGCTCATTGATCTTATATCAGGTTATTATGTATTTTATCATAGATTATCAAACGAGTAAAGAGATGCTTATCGGTCCGGTATTTTTCAGAAACTTTGGCTATGTAATTATTGCCATAACCCTACAAACCAATCTCACCAAAGTACCTTTTAAAGATTTCTTTCAAAGCATAACAGCCATGTCTTTTGTTAGTGTTGCAGTGGGCAGTGCCTGGGGATCTGCCCTCCTACAACGAACCTTTGATAAATTGATGACAAAGAATTTGATGTTAGTTAGTTCGTCTATAGATTCAGTAAATCATCAAGCTACAAAGTTAGAATTAATGACGCAGCTAATTCAAGGGCAATCGTTAATGGTAACATTTAAAGAATTATATGGAGTCCTCATTATTTTAGGATTAGTCTGTCTCTTTTTCTTTATTTTATACAGATACCCGGCTTTACCAACACACGTTTTATACCCAACCCTAGACACCATCAAACGGGTTGTAATAAATCAGCTACCAAGAAAGGTGAGAAATATGTTTTAATTTCTAATAGCTGAGAATTAACCCTAGCCAGCAAAACAGACTTAAAAAATTGTTATAAAAATACACTTATAATAAGCTATAAGAAAAAAATAAATCACTTTTCTTTGTTTTTTGAAACGAATGGCTTATTTTTGCTTACAAATTAAAAAGAGATAGATTAATGACACTAATTAATACAAACCATCATCATCATTTACCTAACGAGAATTTTCGGTAGGCGATTGTGATATTGTATCTATTTAGTACATAAAAACAATAGTAAGGGCTTACCGAAATCGGTAAGCCCTTTTTTATTTCATTGATAAAAAATAAATAATAGATATAAATGCTATGTTAAGAATTGCAGTACAAGCTAAAGGAAGACTTCACGAAGATACGATGGAGTTATTAGAAGAAGCCGGAATAAAACTTCGCTCATTAAAGAGAACATTATTAGTTCAATCTACTAATTTTCCAATAGAAGTCCTTTTTTTGAGAGATGATGACATTCCTCAATCGGTAGCTAATGGGGTTGCCGACATTGGTATAGTGGGAGAAAATGAATTTACAGAAAAAGACAAAAAAACAAAAATCATTAAACGATTGGGATTTAGTAAATGCAGACTCTCTCTAGCCATTCCTAAAGATATAACATATAAAGATGCCTCCTGGTTTAATGGAAAAACAATAGCTACCTCCTATCCGGTAATCCTTCAAAAATTCTTAGATAAGAATAATATTGAAGCTGACATTCACGTCATATCCGGATCTGTTGAAGTTTCACCAACAATTGGGTTGGCAGATGCAATTTTTGACATTGTCAGTTCCGGTTCTACCTTAGTAAGCAATCGGCTAAAAGAAGTTGAGGTAGTAATGTACTCTGAAGCGGTATTAATAGGTAATAGTACATTATCAGACCATAAAAAAGCCATTTTAGATGAATTACTATTCCGCATGGATGCTGTGAAAATTGCCGAAGACAAAAAATACGTTTTAATGAATGCACCCAAAGAGAGCTTAAAAGATATCCTCACTATATTACCGGGAATGAAAAGTCCTACAGTGGTTCCTTTAGCAGATGATAAATGGTGTTCCATCCAAACGGTACTAGATGAAAAATCGTTTTGGGACATCATTGGTAAATTAAAAGATATGGGGGCTGAAGGCATACTGGTACTTCCCATTGAAAAGATGATTCCTTAACTTAAAATAAGTTGAAATGAATATTATTAAATATCCAAAACCCAATGAGTGGGAGGAAATTTTAAAACGGCCTGAAATTAAATCAGAAGATTTATTCAATCGGGTTCAAGAAATTCTCAATACAGTAAAACAACAAGGGGATCAAGCTTTACATCATTTTAATGAGCAATTTGATAAGGTATCATTAAACTCTTTATCTGTAAGTGAAGAAGAAATTCAAAATAGTTCCAATAAAGTGCCTATGGAGCTAAAAGAAGCTATAAAAACAGCACACAAAAACATTTATAAATTTCATTCTTCCCAAAAAACAGAAGAAAAAAAAGTAGAAACCACAAAAGGTGTTTTTTGTTGGCGCAAATCCATTCCCATTGAAAAGGTTGGATTTTATGTTCCGGGAGGTACTGCCCCACTATATTCTACGGTTCTTATGCTCTCCATCCCTGCCCAAATTGCAGGCTGTAAAGAAATGATTCTTTGTACCCCACCTAATTCAAATGGTGAAATTGAACCGGCCATACTCTATGCAGCTCAATTGGCAGGAGTAAGTAAAATATTTAAAATCGGAGGTGCTCAAGCCATAGCTGCAATGGCATATGGTACAGAAAGCATTCCTAAGGTATACAAAATATTTGGCCCCGGAAATCAATATGTTACTGCAGCTAAACAATTAGTAAGCTTAAAAGAAGTCGCCATTGATATGCCTGCCGGCCCTTCAGAAGTAGCGGTCTTAGCCGACCAATCAGCTAATCCGGCTTTTGTTGCTGCGGACTTACTATCACAAGCCGAGCACGGAATAGATAGTCAAGTTATTCTAGTAACTACGGATGAAAGACTAATTCCTAAGGTGGAAAATGAAATGGATAGACAGTTACAAAATCTCCCTCGTCGTGAGATGACAAAAAAAACATTGGAGAATAGCAAAATCATTTTAACACACTCAATTGAAGAAGGTATGGACATTATTAATGCCTACGCACCCGAACATTTGATTCTGGAAGTAGAAAATTATAATGAGGTAGCAACCCAAGTTGTCAATGCCGGATCTGTGTTTTTAGGTTCATATACACCGGAAAGTGCCGGAGATTATGCTTCGGGAACTAATCATACGTTACCTACCAATGGATATGCAAAAGCTTATAGTGGTGTTAGTTTGGATAGTTTCGTACGGAAAACCACTTTCCAAGAAATCACTCCTGAAGGACTGCGTAACATAGGGCCTACCGTTGAAACATTGGCAAAAAATGAATTACTTGAGGCTCATAAACAAGCTGTAACCATACGTTTAAATACATTACAAGAGAATATAGAAATATGAAGGACTTAAAAGATTTGGCTCGCCCAAACATATGGAATCTAACACCTTATTCGTCTGCTCGAGATGAATATAAAGGAAATAATCAGGTTACTTTTTTAGATGCTAATGAAAATCCATACAGTGATCCATACAATCGTTATCCTGATCCAACACAAAATGAGTTAAAAAGAAGAATCAGTGAAATAAAAGGTGTTCCGGTTTCATCCATTTTCTTAGGCAATGGAAGTGATGAAGCGATTGATCTATTGTTTAGAGTTTTCTGTCAACCACAAATAGATAATGTAGTTGCCATTGCTCCTACTTATGGAATGTACAAAGTATGTGCAGACATTAATGATGTGGAATATCGTAGCGTATTATTAGACAACCACTTTCAGTTTACTGCTCAAAGTTTATTGGCTGCTACTGATAAACAAACTAAGCTTGTTTTTTTATGTTCTCCCAATAATCCAACGGGAAATGATTTGAATAGACAAGAAATCATAAAGCTATTAAATTCTTTTGATGGGTTAGTTGTTGTTGATGAAGCTTACATAGACTTTTCCAAGTCACCTTCATTTATTAATGATTTAACACGTCATCCCAACTTAGTAATTTTGCAAACCTTTTCAAAAGCATGGGGATCGGCAGCTATTCGATTGGGAATGGCCTTTGCTTCTCCTGAGATAATCCAATTGATGAGTAACGTAAAGTACCCCTATAATATTAACCAGTTAACTCAAAACCATGCATTAGATATTCTAGAAGAATATTCAACCATTCAAAAGTGGACGCAAGAAATCATTGAAGAAAGAATGCACGTTGAAAACTTATTACAAGAGATACCCTATATCCTTGAAATTTATCCTTCTGATGCCAATTTTATTTTAATTAAGGTTACTGATGCCAATGCAATTTATGACTATTTAGTAAAGCAAGGGGTGATTATTCGAAATCGTCATTCGGTTACTTTATGTGATAATTGCTTACGTATCACCATTGGCACTTCAGAAGAAAACACCCAATTACTTAATTTTTTACAATCGTATAGATGAAAAAGAAATTTTTATTCATAGATCGTGATGGTACTTTAGTAATAGAACCTCCTATTGATTGTCAACTAGATTCTTTTGATAAATTGGAATTCTATCCTAAAACAATCAGAAATTTAGGCTTTATTCAAGAAAAGCTGGACTTCAATTTTGTGATGGTAACCAATCAAGATGGATTAGGTACAGATTCTTTTCCGGAGGATACTTTTTGGCCGGTACACAATTTAGTAATGAAAACTCTTGAAGGGGAAGGGATAACTTTTGAGGACGTTTTAATAGACAGAAGTTTCCCTAAAGAGAATGCTCCTACACGGAAACCCAGAACCGGACTACTCACAAATTATATGAATAATCCGGAATATGATATTGCAAACAGTTATGTAATAGGTGATCGTGAAACTGATGTAGAGTTAGCTTACAATCTTGGATGTAAGGCAATTTATCTACAAGACCCAATGATTGAGATTTCAGAAAATCTTAAAAATACCTGTGCATTAATCACTCAAGATTGGGACAGAATTGCTGATTTTCTTTTTGCCGGAGAACGAACCGCCTCTGTAGAAAGGAAGACAAAGGAAACAGACATAAAATTATCTTTAGACTTGGATGGCACAGGTAGGTGTAACATTTCTACGGGACTTAGTTTCTTTGATCATTTGTTGGAACAAATAGGTAAACACGCAAGCATTGATTTGAACATTCAAGTAATAGGAGATTTAGAGGTAGATGAACATCACACAATAGAAGACACGGCTATTGCATTAGGAGAATGTTTATATAAAGCATTAGGTAATAAAAGAGGAATTGAACGCTATGGTTTTTCACTCCCAATGGATGACTGCCTTTGCCAAGTCTGTCTGGATTTTGGGGGAAGACCTTGGTTGGTATGGGATGCAACCTTCAACCGCGAAATGATTGGCCAACTTCCAACAGAAATGTTCTCTCACTTCTTTAAATCATTAAGCGACTCTGCTAAAATGAATCTGAATATCAAGGCAGAAGGAGATAACGAGCATCATAAGATTGAGGGTATATTCAAAGCTCTGGCACGTGCAATCAAGATGGCTATAAAGAGAGATATCTACACATATGAACTGCCTTCTTCCAAGGGTTTATTATAAATAAAATGAAGTGTATACTTGGTAACCAAGCATACACCTCATTTTACTTCTATTATTTCTTAAAAAGAAATTACTTCAAGTCCTCTATCTCTTCAATCCATTCATCAACAGTGGCATCACTTGGCATCATCCAATCACCCCGAGGGCTTAACGAAACACTTCCTATTTTAGGGCCATCCGGTAAGCAGGATCGTTTAAACTGATGGATAAAGAAACGACGGATAAAAAGTTTCAGGCTCTTTTTCACCTCCTCTTTAGGGTATATTTTGTCAAAAGTGTAAGAAGCTAGGAGATATAATTTAGTAGGAGAAAAACCATAACGAATAAAATAGAACAAAAAGAAATCATGCAAAACATAAGGGCCAACCAAGTCTTCTGTTTTTTGAGCTATTTCTCCTTTACTATTACTTGGAGTAAGCTCCGGACTAATAGGGGTATCCACAATATCCAAAAGAATTTTCTGAATTTCATCTTTTGATTCATGAATGGCAATCCATTCCACTAAATGTTTTACCAGGGTTTTAGGAACTCCTACGTTTACATTATACATAGACATATGATCCCCATTATAGGTAGTCCAGCCCAAGGCTAGTTCCGACAAATCACCTGTTCCCACGACAATTCCATTCATTTGATTGGCCAAATCCATCAAAATCTGCACACGTTCGCGAGCTTGGGCATTTTCATAAGTGGCATCAAGTACTGAGATGTCGTGATTTATATCTTTAAAATGCTGAAGACAAGCCTCCTTTATATCTATCTCTTTTATCGATATACCTAACTCTTCCATTAAACGATGGGCGTTTTCATAGGTACGAGTACTGGTACCAAAACCGGGCATGGTAACCCCTATGATTCCTTTACGAGATAATCCCAACAGGTCAAAAGAACGAACCATAACCAATAAAGCTAAGGTAGAATCTAATCCTCCGGATATACCGACAAGAGCCTGTTCACACCCTATATGCTGAAGTCTTTGAGCTAGTCCCATTGCCTGAATGGATAGAATCTCTTCACAACGGGCATCTAGTTTTTCTCCTTGAGGAACAAAAGGATATGGATTATACTGTCTGGTAAGTCGTAATGGACTGTTTCTTTTTTTACAAACAATTGTTCTGCTCCAATAATCCTCTAAACTTTGCTGAAATAGGCTATTTTTCATACGCTCAATTTGTAATGACTCTGTATCTATTTCGCTTGTTATATAGAGAGAATTCATTTGGAAACGCTTACTTTTAATCAACAATTTTCCCTGTTCTGCAATAAAGCCTTTACCTCCAAATACACTGTTGGTTGTTGACTCACCAAACCCACTAGAAGCTAAAACATATCCCCCAATAATTTGTCCGGAATGCTGTTTAACCTGATTTTGAAGATACTCATACTGCCCCACACTCTCACTAAAGGCAGACAGATTAAAAATGACTTCTGCTCCTTGTAAAGCCATGGAAGTGCTAGGTGGATTAGGAGCAAAAAGTTCTTCTCCTAGTTCAATGGCAAAAGAACTTTCACCTAAATGAAACAGCAAATCTTTGCCAAAAGGTATTTCTTCATTAAATAATGAGATTTCTCCATCTAAAGAAAATTCGTTAGAAGAGAACCACTTGGATTCGCTTCTTCCGCTGTGATTAGTCAAAATAACCTTTGGCACTACACCTTGAATCAAACCATTTTGAATCACAATCGCCACATTATACAATTTTCCTTTCTCAGCTAAAGGCATTCCAAGAATTACAACTTCTTCTAACCCATTAGTAAAAGATACAATGGTATTCAAAGCATTTAGTGCTTTATTCAGTAAAGATTGTTGAAAAAAAAGATCGCCACAAGTGCTCCCTGTCAATACTAATTCAGGAAAAACAACAACATCTACTCCTTCTTTTTCAGTATCTCTTATGATCTCTATTATCTGTTGTGCATTATGGTTACAAGCTCCTACTTTAATTTTAGGGATTGCAGCTGCCACTTTTATAAATCCGTAATTCATTTAATTATAATTAGGTTACACAACAAATGTAAAAAAATAAGTGCAGTTATTCTATTCTGAAACAAACATTTCCTTGCTTCTTTATTTAAAACAAAAGCTGCTACTCTTCTTGATCTTAAAATTCTTATTATATTCTTCAAAAAGAAACGAGTTTTATCTATCTCACTTTAAATGAATGAAACTTTCAGCCCTATATTATGGATATAACATTGCTGAATAAAGATATAAAATGGCTCAAACTAACAAAGCATTGATTTTTACTCAAAACTAAAACTTATAAGCGTAAAGTATTTAAAATAAAAAAGAGAACAATCTCCCAATTAATTGATGGATTGTTCTCTTTACAAAAACACCTTTAAACAAAATGATAGGATTGAGAATGCACTATATACGTGCATTTTCTATATACTGAAATGCTTCTCTACATTTATCTGAGATCCAATTCCAGTTTTGCTCTTTAATAATATCTTTAGGGAAAAGTTTTGATCCCATCCCAATACAGGTCACCCCTGCTTTTATCCAATTGGTCAAGTTCTCCTCTGTGGGTTCTACCCCTCCGGTAACCATTAATAATGTCCAAGGCATAGGTGCCATTACATTTTTAACAAATGACGGACCTCCTACATTTCCGGCCGGAAAAACTTTACATAAATCACAGCCCAACTCTTGTGCAAATCCAATTTCAGAAACCGAACCACAACCCGGTGTATAAGGGATTAGTCTTCTATTACAAACTTTTGCAATATCAGGATTAAACAAAGGACCTACTATAAAATTAGCTCCCAATTGGATATAAAGTGAAGCTGTTCCTGCATCAACGATAGAACCTACCCCTAAAATCAACTCAGGACATTCTTTATCAGCCCATTTCACTAAATCAGAGAATACCTCTTGAGCAAAATCTCCACGATTGGTAAATTCAAAAGCTCTTACTCCTCCTTCATAACAAGCTTTAACTACATTTTTTGCAATGGCAATGTCTTTATGATAAAAGACAGGGACCATTGCAGTTTCTTTCATTACGGAAATGACTTCTAGTTTACTAAATTTTGCCATTGCTTAATAATTATCTTAAAAAATTATCGTTGTACACGTCCAGAGGCATCACCACCTACTAAATTTTCCACTTCATCAGGCGACATTAAATTAAAATCGCCATAAACTGTATGTTTCAAAGCTGAGGCTGCTACTGCAAATTCTAATGCTTCTTTTTGAGTTGGTTTAGTCATCAAACCGTGAATGACACCCGCAGCAAAAGAATCACCGCCACCTACTCTATCTATAATAGGTTTGATATCATAACGAGTTGATTCATAAAACTCTTCACCGTTATAAATCATAGCTTTCCAACCATTATACGATGCAGAAAAAGATTCTCTTAATGTAGATATAACATATTTAAATCCGAATTCTTTATGCATTTGTTTAAAAATCCCTCTATAGCCGGCTGCATCCGTATGACCGGATTCAACATCCGCATCCGGTTTAAATCCTAAACTCAAATGTGCATCTTCCTCATTGCCTATACATACATCCACATACTCCATTAAAGGCTTCATTATAGATTGTGCCTTTTCAGTAGTCCAAAGTTTTTTTCTAAAATTTAAATCCACAGAAACGGTAACACCATGACGTTTGGCTGCTTGACAAGCTAATTTAGTTAATTCCGCAGCTTTATCGGATAAAGCCGGAGTAATACCAGACCAGTGAAACCAATCAGCATCTTTCATTATTTCATCAAAATCGAAATCAGAAGGATCAGCTTCGGCAATAGAAGAATTGGCACGATCATAAATTACTTTACTTGGACGCATAGCTGCCCCTGTTTCTAAGTAATAAATACCAACTCTTTCTCCTCCTCTTGCTATATAATCTGTATGAACCCCATATTTTCTCAATGAATTTACAGCGGATTGTCCAATCTCATGCTCGGGTAGTTTACTGACAAAGTAAGCCTCATGCCCATAATTTGCACAACTAACAGCAACATTAGCCTCTCCTCCACCATATATAACATCAAAGGAATCACACTGAACAAATCTTAAATGACCAGGTGCGGTCAATCTTAACATGATTTCACCAAGAGTTACAACTTTTTTTCCCATATTCTGACTATTTTTTAAAAATGATAATTAAATTAATCACTTAACGTGTACGTACACAAAGATAAGAATATTTTTGTTCTTTCCAAGGATAATTCATATCTTTGATTAATAAGAGTATAACATTTTCATTCAATACTCAATAAAAACAAATGAAAAAGGACAAAAATAGACTCATAGAATCCAAAAGAGTACGTATAAAAGATATAGCTCGCTTAGCTAATGTTTCAACAGGAACGGTAGATAGAGTAATACATAACAGGGATGGTGTTTCAGAGAAAAGCAAACAAAAGGTTAAAGAAATTATTAAGATACTAGGATATCAACCTAATATGTATGCTAGCGCCTTAGCATCTAATAAAAAGTATAATTTTATATGTTTACTTCCTCTACATAAAAAAGGAGAATATTGGACTGATATTGAAAAAGGAATTCAAAACGCAATAGATTACTATGTGGATTTTAATGTATCTGCTAAAATTATATACTATGATCAATATCAATACGAGTCTTTTGTAACACAATATAAAAAAATATTAAAAGAAAAACCGGATGGGGTGGTTTTTACACCAACAGCACCAAAACATAGTATAGCCTTTGCACAAGAACTTGAAAAACTGAGTATACCCTATGTTTATCTTGATTTCAATATTGAAAAAACAAATCCATTAGCATTTTATGGACAAGATTCATCACAGAGTGGTTTCTTTGCTGGTAAAATGTTAATGCTTCTTGCTCAAAAGAATAAAGAAGTTGTTATTTTTAGACATATTAATAAAGGCATAGTTGGATCTAATCAGCAAGAAAATAGAGAAATCGGATTTAGAAAATATATAAAAGAATATCATCCGGATTGCATCATTCATGAACTCAATTTATTCACAGACGAAGAATTAAAAAACGTTGGGTTATTAAATGATTTTCTTAAAAAGAATCCACAAGTCTTAACGGGTATCATCTTTAATTCAAAAGCTTATCAAATTGGCGAATATTTATATGAAATCAATAAGTCTGATTTTAATTTTATTGGTTATGACCTGTTAGAAAGAAATGTAATCTGCTTAAAAAA
>CAZFXK010000035.1:0-7927 GCA_964522975.1 uncultured Bacteroides sp.
TGTAAAATAAAACACTTAAGCCATATTGGTAAACATTAGTTTGAAGACATACAACGGTTTTGAAAATGTAACAAGTGAAAATGCCATTATCTATTCCAATCGCGAGAAATACGATAATGTGCCTTGCGTTTTCCGCCACAAAACAAAACCTTTCTTCTTTGTGGGTGACGGTGGCTTTATCTCCAATGGCAAGAGATATATCGGGGAAAGTTATCAGGGCAGCCACGTGTATTGTCCGTTTGCCATCAATAGCTCCTACCAACCGGTGGACCGGATTAATTATACGAATGATAAGGATAAGACGGTTGTCAATTCCCGGTTCTTCGGTAATATCTTAGCTTGGGCGGTGGATTATGCCGAGCATCACGGAATAAATAAGAAATAATAATATTTCTAACAAATCCCCTTCTAAAAGCCATAAAATAGAAGGGGATTTGTTCTTTCCTGCCCCCTCCTCTCCACAAAAAAGTAAAGTAATTGAGCCGAATTAAAAATATCCTCTTCATAATCTGTATCTTTGTAATAAGAAATGATTAGAATCAGGTTGCATAGATGAAGTATGACTTAATTACCATTTTAGGGCCTACGGCCTCAGGAAAAACTCCTTTTGCTGCAGCTCTTGCTTATGAATTAAACACCGAAATTATCAGTGCCGACTCCAGACAAATTTACAGAGGAATGGATATTGGTACGGGTAAGGATTTAGCCGATTATACCGTGAAAGGTACCCCTATCCCCTACCATTTAATTGACATTGTAGATCCGGGTTATCAATACAGCATCTATGAATATCAGCGCGATTTCTTAGCAGTGTACCAACAGTTAAAGGAAAAAGGGATCACTCCCATTTTATGTGGCGGTTCGGGACTCTATCTGGAATCGGTTTTAGACAGCTATCAATTGGCGCAAGTCCCCAAAGATCCGGAACTACGAAACAAGTTAAAGAATAAATCGTTACCGGAGTTGGCTGAAATTTTAAGTCAATACAAAACCTTACACAACACAACCGACATCGACACGGTAAACCGGGCCATACGGGCCATAGAGATAGAACGATTCTATGCTCGTGAGAAACTGCCCGAACGCGGGTTTCCCCCCTTAAACAGCTTAATCATCGGAGTGGACATTGACCGGAATTTACGGAGGGAAAAAATCAGCAAACGATTAAAGGACCGTTTGCAAGAGGGAATGATTGAAGAGGTTCAGCAACTGTTGGATAAAGGGGTATCGCCGGACGATTTAATCTATTACGGTTTAGAGTATAAATTTGTAACCCAACACATTTTAGGGGAGTTAAGTTATGAAGAACTTTTTACCCAACTGGAAATAGCCATCCACCAATTTGCCAAAAGACAGATGACTTGGTTTAGGCGTATGGAAAGAAAAGGGTTTAAGATTCATTGGATTGACGCAACACTTCCCACGTCACAAAAAATTGATATTGTTTTAAAACTCTTATAGATAAAGAGTATATTTGCTTATTGCTTATAAAAAAGAGAACCATGAAGATAGAACAACTGATTAAAAACCCAAAGAACAACTTCTTTCTATTAGCCGGCCCTTGTGTCATTGAGGGGGAAGAAATGGCTTTGCGCATTGCAGAACGAGTAGTGGAAATGACCAACCGACTTGAAATTCCTTATGTATTTAAGGGGTCGTACAGAAAAGCCAATCGTTCCCGCTTGGATTCGTTCACCGGAATTGGAGATGTAAAAGCCCTTGAAATCCTGAAAAAGGTGGGGACTACGTTCAACATTCCTACGGTAACCGACATTCATTCGCCCGAAGAAGCTGAACTGGCTGCCGAATATGTTGATATTCTTCAAATACCGGCTTTCCTTAGTCGCCAGACCGACTTGTTGGTGGCTGCGGGCAAAACGGGCAAGGTAATAAACATAAAGAAAGGTCAATTCTTATCGCCTAAAGCCATGCGTTTTGCGGTGAATAAAGTGGTGGAAACCGGCAACCGGGAAATTATGGTTACCGAACGGGGTACTACCTTTGGATATCAGGATTTGGTGATTGATTACCGGGGGATTCCCGAGATGCAGTCTTTTGGTTATCCGGTGATTTTGGATGTAACCCACTCTTTACAACAACCCAATCAAGATTCTGGCGTAACGGGAGGAATGCCTCAGCTGATAGAAGCAGTTGCCAAAGCCGGGATTGCCGTAGGTGCAGACGGATTATTCATTGAAACTCACGAAAATCCGGCTCAGGCCAAAAGTGACGGGGCTAATATGCTTAAGCTTGATTTACTGGAAGGACTGCTCACTAAATTAGTCCGCATAAGACAAGCCATAAACCCCTAATTTACATCAACACCTCCCTCTCCTACTCTTTAGGCAGTACGTTTGAGAGAGGTGTTTTTATGGAACTCCTCCCACGTCTTTTTACTTTAACTTAACACTAACATTTATGCAACTTACCAAACGACTCTCTTTTATTCTTTTGAGCTTCCTTTTCAGCTTAATGGGCTATGCACAATTTACCTTACCTACAGATCCTGACGTTCGCATAGGACAATTGGAGAATGGATTAACCTATTACATAAGACATAATGCATTACCGGAAAACAGGGCTGATCTTTACATTGCACAAAAGGTGGGTTCCATTCAAGAAAACCCCGATCAAAGAGGATTGGCGCATTTCTTGGAACATATGTGTTTTAATGGAACTACTCATTTTCCGGGAAACACATTAATTGAATATTTAGAATCCATTGGTGTTAAATTTGGAGAAAACCTAAATGCTTATACCTCCATTGACGAAACGGTTTATAACATATCCAATGTTCCGGTAACTCGTGAAGGAGCCATTGATTCCTGTTTATTGATTCTGCACGATTGGTCGAATAGTTTACTATTGGATGAAAAAGAGATTGATAAAGAACGGGGCGTGATTCAAGAAGAGTGGAGAACTCGCCGAAATGCCGCACAACGCTTTCAGGAAAAAATACTCCCTGTTTTATATAAAGGTACAAAATATGAAGATTGCCTTCCCATAGGAAATATGGACGTAGTTCTGAATTTTAAGTACCAAGCCCTAAGAGATTATTATAAAGATTGGTATCGCCCCGACTTACAAGGTATCATTGTGGTAGGTGATATTGATGTTGATCTTGTTGAACAAAAAATTAAAGAGCAATTCAGTGCTATCCCGGGAAAAAAGCCTGACGCACCTGAACGAGTATACTATCCGGTTCCCGATAATGAAGAGCCACAGATTGTAATCTATCAAGATAAGGAACAAACCACCACGCAAGCATTATTCTTTAACAAGCACGAAGCTTTTCCGCGTGAAGCTAAAAACAGTTCGGCTTATTTAGTGGCTAACTATACTAAAAACATCATAGCCTCCATGCTGAATGCTCGCTTAACCGAATTAACTCAAAAGGAAAACCCGCCTTTCATCTATGCTAACGCCTATGATGGCTTGTTTTTTGCAGCTCAGACTAAAGCGGCTTTCACCGGGGTTGTGGTATGTAATGAAGATCACATACAAGAAGGAATCCACGTTTTACTGCAAGAAATACAACGTGCTGCAAAATTAGGTTTTACAGAATCAGAATATGTACGGGCCAAGGCAGATTATTTAAGAGGCTTGGAATCGGCTTATAATGAGAAAGAAAAAAGAAAGAATGCGGCTTATGTCAATGAATATGTAAGTCACTTTTTAGACAATGAACCCATACCGGGCATTGAACAGATATACACATTGATGAATCAAATGGTTCCCCAACTCCCGTTGGAACTCATTAATGCTACAATGAAAGAATTGATTACTGAAAACAATCAAGCATTGGTTCTATTTGGTCCGGAGAAAGAGGGATTATCCTTCCCTACGGAAGAACAATTACTTACCTTACTTAAAGAGGTACAAACGGAAGAGTTAACTCCATACGAAGATACTGTTTCAGACGAGCCCCTACTCTCTTCTCTACCTGCGGGAGGAAGCATTATAGACGAGGAAGCAAATGCGGATTGGGGCATTACTCAACTCACACTAAGCAACGGAGTGAAAGTTATATTAAAGGATACTGACTTCAAAGCCGACGAGATTCAAATGAAAGGGGTTAGTTTAGGCGGAAGTTCTCTTTTTTCATCGGAAGAGAGGGTAAACCTTAAAATGCTGGATCAGGTGATTTCCGTTGGCGGACTGGGAGAATTCTCCAAAACCGATTTAGAGAAAGTGCTTGCCGGAAAACGGGCATCGGTTTCACCTTATGTGGGGGATAAAACAGAGGGTGTATTAGGTTATTGTTCTCCTAAGGATTTTGAAACCTTGATGCAACTCACCTACTTAACCTTTACACAGCAACGCAAAGATGTAGAGGCTTTCAACTCATACAAAAAAAGAATGGAAGCCATACTCCGTAATCAGGAGATGCATCCGTCGAGTGCTTTAATGGACACCATACAACAGGCTCTTTATATGGGACATCCCCGTACACTACCCATAAAGACAGAGCATATTGCCGAAATGGACTATGACCGAATTTTAGAGATGTATGATGACCGGTTTAAAGATGCAAGCGATTTTACATTCTTCTTTGTGGGGAATGTACATAACGATTCTATAAAACCATTAATAGCTCAATACTTAGGCGGATTACCTTCAATTAACCGAACAGAAACGTTTAAGGATAACAAAGTAAACGTACGTCAGGGACTATATGAAAACACCTTCATCAAAGAACAAGAAACCCCTAAAGCCACTGTATTTATCTACTACAACGGTACTTGTCCTTACACACTTAAAAATAATTTATTGTTAAGCATAACAAATCAGATATTAAACATTATATACACAGAAAAAGTAAGAGAAGAAGAAGGTGGAACCTATGGTGTAGGTGTAGGAGGATCGTTAGAGAAATATCCCGAAGAAAAGTTTGCCTTGCAAATTTCATTCGATACAGACCCTAACAAGAAAAAGGAATTGATTGAAATTGTGTTTAATGAAATTGAAAACTTAACGAGTAATGGACCTTCTGCGGAAAACCTGCAAAAAGTAAAGGAATTTATGCAGAAAAAACATAAGGAAAACCTCAAAGAGAATAGTTACTGGCTTGGCGTTATAGATGAATATTTATTTACACGAGTTAATTTACATAAGGACTATGAACAAACACTGGAACAAATCACAGCGAAAGACATCCGGGAGTTTGCAAAGCTGATATTTAGCCAAGGCAATCGCATTGAGGTTTCCATGGTAAGCCCCCAGAAAGATACTGAATAACGGTTATGTGGTCATTATTTAAAGAATTAAGAAGACACAATAAGCTTGCTGCCCAAAGAAACCCAATGTATGAGAAGAATCGGTTTGCACAATTCTTTCTGATCTTTGGGGCTATCTTCTGGGTGGCCTATCTTATTTTTATGGGAACGATGTTGGCTTTGGCCTTAAAGAAGTCGGTTGTCCAATTCGAAGCCTATCAGATGTTGAATACGGTTTTACCTCTTGTATTGAGTTTGGATTTCTTAATGCGCTTTCCATTACAAAAGCCGCCTACACAAGAGATTACCCCCTACTTGTTACTGCCCATCAAAAGAAAAAGGGTTATTGATTACCTGTTGCTGCGTACCATTCCGCATTACATCAACTTCTTTTGGTTGTTTTTTTTTATTCCCTTTGGGCTTTTTACGGTAACCACCTATTACGGGCTGGAAGGCGTTTTGTTTTACAACCTGGGAATATGGTTGCTAATCGTCATTAATAATTACTGGTATTTATTATGCAGACTGCTGATGAATGAAAATATGGCTTGGGTTTTATTACCCCTTGCCTTCTATGGCGGATTAGCTCTGCTTATTTTTTTACCGGACGACAGCCCCATTGGCTATTTCTTCAGGGCATTAGGCGATTACTTAATTGAAGGGAATGCGTTGGCTTACTTAGGAGTGATACTCTGTATCGCTTTATTCTTCTTCATCAATAGAGCTTTGGTCAGTAAACTCATTTACTCTGAAACCAGCAAAACCCAAGACACCACGAAAGTATTAAGTATCTCTTCCTATGGCTTCTTAGAAAGATTTGGAGAGATTGGTGAATTTATGCGTTTGGAACTCAAACTGCTGCTTCGCAACAAAAGATGCCGCTCTTCACTGCGGAGCATAGCCATCATAGTCATTCTATTCTCGCTGATTATTAGTTTTACATCGGTTTATGATCGCGACTTTATGACCAATTTCATCGCACTCTATGCCTTTATCTCCTTTGGTACGGTGATACTTACCTACATCATGAGTTATGAAGGTAATTATATGGATGGGTTGATGACTCGAAAAGAATCGGTTCTTAACCTATTACGGGCCAAGTACTATATTTACAGTTTAGGAACCATTCTTCCGTTTCTATTAATGCTTCCTGCGGTCATCATGAAAAAAATTACATTACTCAAATTATTTTCGTTCAGCTTCTTTACGATCGGGGTGGTTTATTTTCTGCTTTTCCAATTGGCCGTCTATAATACCAAAACAATACCATTGAATGTTACGGTAAGTGGAAGGCAGAGTTCTACGGGATTACAGACACTAATTAGCATCTGTGCTTTCTTTATTCCTCTACTTCTCTATTCGGTTACACAAACTTTTTTTAACGAAACTCGTAGCCTATGGATACTTTTACTCATTGGGGTTGTATTTGTGCTTACCTCTAATTTATGGATCAAGAACATATACTCCCGCTTTATGAAGCGCAGATATGAAAACATGAATGAATTCAGAAATACTAAAGAAGGATAATAATGATTACGATAGATAACCTTACAAAAAAGTTTGGCGATAAAATAGCTTTAAACATAGATTCGTACCAACTTCAAGATGGAGAGATATTGGGACTGGTAGGTAACAATGGAGCGGGAAAAACTACGCTATTCAGGCTGATACTCGATTTATTGAAAGCGGACTCCGGTACGATTACCATTGATGAGATTCAGGTCAACCAAAGTGAACAATGGAAAACCTTTACCGGATCGTACATTGACAATTCGTTTTTAATTGATTACCTCACGCCGGAGGAGTTCTTTTATTTCATTGGTAAGATGTATGGATTAAACAAAGAGGTTGTGGATGAACGAGTAGAAACATTCACCCATTTCATGAATGGGGAAATTCTGAAGCAGAAAAAATTCATTCGTAACTTTTCAGCGGGTAACAAACAGAAAATAGGTATTATCTCGGCGATGATTCATCATCCTAAGGTATTGATTTTGGATGAACCATTTAATTTCTTAGATCCCAGCTCACAATCCATCATCAAAAAGATTCTCAGGAAATACAACGAAGAGACTCAAGCAACCATCTTGATATCTAGTCACAACCTCAACCATACCATAGATATCAGCAGCCGGATTGCCCTTTTAGAGAGTGGAATAATCATTAAAGACTTGGATAATATAGATAAATCGGCAGAAGAGGAATTGGAAGCTTATTTTAATGTGGATGATGAATAGAAAAATAAAACACATAGTCCCTTTTACCCTATTGGGCTTGCTGTTTACGCTGAATGCTTGTAGAACAGTGGCTCCCTCGTATGATTATCAGTCTTTAGCCCAGGCCTCCCTTCAACTGGGAGTCGATATTGATATGCAAGATAACCATCGGCTCTATATTGAAGCTTCTCAATGGATACGAACGCCTCACCGATTAGGGGGTAACAGTCAAAACGGCATCGATTGTTCCGGATTTACACAACATATCTATAAAAAAGTATACAAGAAGAAAATACCAAGGAGTTCGCAACAACAATATAGAAAAGCATATAAAGTTTCCAAAAGCAAATTAAAAGAGGGAGATTTAGTGTTTTTCTCAGCTGCACGTAGTAAAAAACAAATCAGTCACGTGGGAATTTACTTAAAGGACAACCTTTTCATTCATACCAGTTCCAGTCAAGGGGTGACCATAAACAATCTCAATGAAAAGTATTA
>CAZFXK010000035.1:8027-21371 GCA_964522975.1 uncultured Bacteroides sp.
TTTTCATTCTAACTAAAAGCATAGAAACCTATCTTTTATCCTTACCTTTGCACTTATGAAATTCCACTAAAAGAGACTTTGCTTTCCGGTCTAAACTATTAAACCTTCTTACTATCAGCGAAGGTTTCCGAATAACCGAAGTAATAGCAAGAAACTTTCAAGAAAAAGACGATATATATTTGGTCGAAAAGAATAAAACCGTTAATTTTGTGCACTATTATTCCTACCCGGGTTCTTTTAAGTGTTTTATAACGAGAATGAAACCACCCGACGGATATCATTTATAATTGTATGATTAATGTACGCAATTGTAGAAATTAACGGTCAGCAATTTAAAGCAGAAGCTGGCAAGAATTTATTTGTACACCACTTAAAAGGTGTTGAAGACGGAGAAACCGTTGAATTTGACAAAGTTCTTTTAGTAGGCACAGATGAAAACACCACCATTGGTACTCCAATGATTGAGGGAGCAAAGGTTGTTTGTGAAGTGGTGAAACCTTTAGTAAAAGGTGATAAAGTGTTAGTGTTTAAAAAGAAGAGAAGAAAAGGCTATAGGAAAATGAATGGTCATCGCCAACAATTTTCACAAATTACAGTTAAAGAAATCATAGCTTAATCGTTTAATTAAAAAAGTAAAGAAAAATGGCACATAAAAAAGGCGTTGGTAGTTCGAAAAACGGACGCGAATCGGAAAGTAAAAGATTAGGCGTTAAGATTTTTGGTGGTGAGAACTGTAAAGCAGGAAACATCATCATACGCCAAAGAGGTACTAATTTTCATCCCGGTGAAAATATCGGTATGGGAAAAGATCACACTCTTTTTGCTCTTATTGATGGCACAGTAAGCTTCAAAAGAGGAAGAAAAGACAGAAGATTTGTATCGGTTGTTCCTCACGAAGTGAGTGAAGCATAACTTTATAAAGATACATAAAGTACAATAAAAGAATGGTGTTGCTTCTTCAGTAACACCTTTCTCTCTTTTAAAACAACAAACTCCTGTTATATTCTATTTTTATGTATCTTTGTGTTTAACTTAAAAATCAATATATACTTTATAAATATGCTAACTATCAAACAGATTACTGATGATAAAGAAGCAGTAATAGCAGGCCTTAAAAAGAAACATTTTGAAAATGCAGAACAAGTAATCAATAAAGTCATACAGCTTAATGACGAGAGAAAAAATGCTCAAAGTCAGTTAGACGAACTTCTGGCTCAAGTTAACCAACTCTCTAAGTCGATTGGATCCCTAATGAAAACAGGGAACAAAGAAGAAGCCAATAAGACAAGAAACGAAGTCACTGCAATCAAAGAAAAGGGTAAAGTACTGGAAGAGAACATGAAAAATGCTTCCGACAGACTACAACAACTCCTTTATGATATTCCCAACATTCCTTACGCCATTGTTCCGGAAGGAAAAGGAGCAGAAGATAACGTTGTGGTGAAAGAAGGAGGTGAAAAGCCACAATTATACCAAGGAGCAAAACCACATTGGGAGTTAGCTAAAGATTATGACATTATTGATTTTGAACTAGGTGTTAAAATTACAGGTGCCGGATTTCCGGTATATAAAGGAAAAGGCGCCCGTCTGCAACGCTCTTTAATCAACTTCTTTCTAGATGAAGGTCGGGACGCAGGCTATGTTGAGGTTGAACCTCCTTATGTTGTCAATGAAGATTCCGGATATGGAACAGGGCAACTACCTGATAAAGAAGGGCAAATGTATCACATAGGAAAAGAAAACCTGTATTTAATTCCTACGGCTGAAGTTCCTGTAACCAACATCTATCGGGATGTTATTTTAAATGAAGAGGATTTACCAGTTAAGAACTGTGCCTATTCTGCGTGCTTCCGAAGAGAAGCAGGATCATATGGTAAGGATGTACGGGGACTGAATCGTCTGCATCAGTTTAACAAAGTAGAAATTGTACGCATTGATACGCCTGAACACTCACAACAATCTCTGCAAGAAATGTTGAATCATGTGGAAGGATTGGTAAAGAAGCTTGAACTCCCCTATCGTATATTAAACCTATGTGGAGGTGATATCAGCTTTACATCAGCTGTAACGTACGATTTTGAAGTATTCTCTGCTGCTCAAAAACGTTGGCTTGAAGTGAGTTCGGTTTCAAATTTTGACTCCTATCAGGCCAACCGATTGAAATGCAGATATCGCACCAAAGAGAAGAAAAACGAACTATGCCACACGTTGAATGGATCTGCTTTAGCTTTACCCCGCATATTAGCAGCCATTATTGAAAACAATCAAACCGAAAATGGAATTAAAATCCCGAAGGTATTGGTGCCTTATTGTGGTTTTGAATGGATTGATTAAAATATAAATAGCCCTATTTTACAAGATATTAAATCTATTACTTATAAAATGAACAAGATTATAAAGAAAGAACAGTTATCAGAAAAAGTCTATAGATTTGAGGTAGAAGCTCCTTTAATTGCTAAAGCAAGGAAAGCAGGTCACTTTGTGATTGTCCGTGTGGGGGAAAAAGGAGAAAGAATGCCTCTAACCATTGCCGATGCAGACATTAAAAAAGGAACTATTACTTTAGTAGTTCAAAAAGTGGGACTCTCTTCCACTCGTTTATGTAATTTGAATGAAGGAGACTATATAACCGATATTGTAGGTCCACTGGGACAAGCTACAGACATTCAAAACTTTGGTACAGTGGTTTGTGCAGGGGGTGGCGTTGGTATGGCTCCCATGTTTCCCATTGTTCAGGCTTTAAAAAACGCGGGAAACAGAGTGATAACTGTCATTGCTGCACGAACGAAAGATTTAGTGATTCTTGAAGAAGATTTCAGGGAATATTCTGATGAAGTCATTATAATGACAGACGATGGTTCGTATGGTAAGAAAGGGCTGGTTACTGTTGGTGTAGAAGAGGTTTTGACTACAGAAAAAGTAGATCGCTGTTTTGCCATTGGACCAGCCATTATGATGAAGTTCATTAGCGAGCTTACTAAAAAATATAATATCCCTACGGTGGTTTCGTTGAATACCATTATGGTAGATGGAACCGGTATGTGTGGGGCTTGTAGGGTAACCGTAGGAGGAAAGACAAAATTTGTTTGTGTTGATGGCCCTGAATTTGATGCGCATCAAGTAGACTTTAATGAAATGTTAAAGCGAATGGGGGCATTTAAAGGGGCTGAGGTAAAAATGATGGAAACACCGGCTACTGAAAAACAAACAGAAGTCCTCAAAAAAATTGTTCCCCCCAAAATAATAACGTCTGAACCTGCTAAAGAAGGAATAGATAAAAGTAGAAACGCTGAATGGAGAGTTGAACTTCGTAAGCAGATGAAAGCTAAAGAGCGAAGTAGCATAGAACGATGTGAAATGAGCTCTTTGGATCCAATATACCGTGCAACCAGCCTTAAAGAAGAGGTCAATCTTGGATTAAGCAAAGAGCAAGCAATGAAAGAAGCACAACGCTGTTTAGATTGTGCTAACCCCGGTTGCGTAGAAGGTTGTCCGGTAGGTATTGACATTCCTCGTTTCATCAAACACATTGAAAAAGGAGAGATTATAGAAGCGGCTAAGACATTAAAAGAAACTAGTGCACTTCCTGCCGTATGTGGGCGTGTTTGTCCTCAAGAAAAACAATGTGAAGTAAGATGCATCCACGTCAAAATGAAAAATAAACCGGTTGCCATAGGTCATTTAGAACGTTTTGCTGCAGATTATGAAAGAGAAAGTGGAGAAATATCCATTCCGGCCATAAAAAACAGAAATGGAATTAAAGTGGCTGTTGTCGGTTCCGGCCCCGCAGGGCTATCTTTTGCCGGAGATATGATAAAAGAAGGATATGAGGTTACGGTTTTTGAAGCTCTTCACGATTTAGGAGGTGTATTACGATATGGAATTCCGGAGTTTCGCCTACCGAATGAAATCGTTGATGTTGAAATTAACTTATTGGCCAAAATGGGCGTTAAGTTTGTAAAAGATTGTATCATAGGAAAGACTGTCAGCGTAGAAGATTTAGAAAAAGAAGAATACAAAGGTATTTTCATAGGATCGGGAGCCGGGCTACCGAATTTTATGAATATCCCCGGAGAAAACTCCATCAACATACTTTCATCTAATGAATACCTTACCCGTGTAAATTTAATGAATGCAGCAGATGCTGACGCAGATACTCCGGTTCCAAGAGGAAAAAATGTAGCGGTCATAGGAGGAGGTAATACAGCGATGGACTCTGTTCGTACAGCTAAAAGATTAGGGGCTGAGAGAGCAATGATTATTTATCGTCGCTCTGAAGAAGAAATGCCGGCTCGTTTAGAGGAAGTCCATCATGCAAAAGAAGAAGGCATTGAGTTTTTAAACCTTCATAATCCAATTGAATACAAAGCCGATGAACAAGGTAAAGTAAAGCAAGTAATACTCCAAAGAATGGAATTAGGTGAGCCCGATGAATCCGGAAGGAGACGTCCCATTCCAATTGAAGGAGATATCATAACCATTGATATCGATTTAGCCATCGTAAGTATTGGAGTCTCTCCTAACCCTATTGTTCCCCAATCGATTAAAGGCCTTGAGTTGGGATATAAAGGAACAATTGTTGTAAATAATGATATGCAATCTTCAATCCCCACTATCTATGCCGGAGGTGATATCGTCCGAGGAGGTGCAACGGTTATCTTAGCAATGGGTGATGGTAGAAAAGCGGCGGCAGCTATGCAGGAACAATTATCCAATAATTAAAAAAATAGAAACCAAATAAAAAATGTCATTGAAATACAAACCAATGACATTTTTTTATGCCTTAGAAAAAAGAATAAACTTCAACAAATACAAATGAAATACTTAATAGATAAATACTAACACTGTACTATTTCTTAGTTCTTTTGAAAGAATTAAACGATTTGTTGCAGTTCTCTTTGTACTTTAGAGTCTTGAAGAACTATCTCTATGATGCTAATTAACACATCCTCAGAAGGCAAGTCACCCCCATCAACAACACTATACTTTTTATATAAATCTGATTGAGATGTTTCTGCACTAAAAGTATATCTATCATTATGAATAATAATATCAATAGAAGCCTCAAAAACATCACTATCCCTAGTAGAATGTATTTCTACTTCTACTAACATCATATTTGCAGAATACCCTTTTAATGCGTTTACAAAAGCATTTTCAACATTCCTCGAAAACTTATGTGCAGCAGTAATTTTAGACATACTTAATTATATTTATGGTTTTAATCTAAAGAAACAATATATTATAAAAATGACAAAGAAACAAGAGGAATAAAAACGGAGCTTTTGATGTTTCTCTCATTTAAAAAAGAAAAAGAACTGAAATTAATCAGTTCTTTTTTCTGGTGATTCAGGAGGGATTCGAACCCCCGACCCACGCCTTAGAAGGGCGTTGCTCTATCCAGCTGAGCTACTGAACCATCCTTTTTTGTCATTGCGTTGCAAATGTACAGCTTTTTATTCAAAAACAAAAAAATCCTTTAATTTTATTTTAAATAAACCATCTTCTGATAGGCCTTTCGAATAATTTTGATGACAACAGATTACCAACCAAAAGGCAAACCCAACACATACCATAATATAAACAATAAAGTCCAGACTAAAAGAATAGCTAAAGAATAAGGCCAGACGCATCTTAAAATAGTCGCATATCCTGCTCTATCATCATATCTCTGAACATAAGCCAATATCAGAGGCAAATAAAACATAAATGGAGTTAAAGCGTTGGTAGAACTATCCCCTATACGATAAGCTGTTTGTAATATTTCAGGAGTCACCCCCAAAGAGGCAAAAAAAGGAATAAACAGGAAAGAAAAAATACTCCATTTTTCCATAGCAGATACCATAAATAAATTCATTACGGCAGAAAAAAGAATGAATAACAACAACGACAGCAAGGGACCAGCCTGAATACTATTAAAAACGGAAGATCCATTGATTATAAGTAGTCGATCCAAGTTTGAATAGCTAAAAACAGCAAACATTTGAGAAGCAAAAAACACAATGAGCAGAAAGTTTCCCATCCATTGAAAAGACTGTGTTAATCCGTTAATAACCTCTTTATCTTTGCGATAGACCCCTACACCTAACCCATAAGTAATCCCCATTAATGTTATACCTAAAGAGATGATAAATAAGATTCCCATAATAAAAGGGGAACGGATTAAGCTTCCACTCACTCCTCTAAGAATTCCATACGATGAAAAAGTACTCCATAATATACCAAAGAAATAAAGTCCTCCAACGACCAGAGAGAGAGCAAGAGCCCGTTTTTCCCTGTGATTAAGAGGTTTATATTCTTTAATTGGATGTTCATCGTTTTTAAACTTTGGAAATAGCCATTTTTTAGTTAACCAGTAAATAATCAGTGTAAGTGGAATAACGGATATAGCCATAAAAAATGAGTTACATAAAGGTCCAATATGTTGTGTTGCTACTCCCGATGTTTCAGCCGCAGTTTGAGTGATTCGAGCAATCAAAGGATCCATTGTACTCAACATAAAGTTTGCACTATAACCACAGGTAACAGAAACATAAGTCATTATAATGCCGGCAATAGGATGTAATCCTACCGCAACAAACAGGACAGTTGACAATGGAATTAATAAAATGTAGCCTGAATCTCCTATCACATTAGAAAGTATCCCTAGAAGAATTAAACACAACATAACTCCACGTCGGGGTTGACGGTTTTTCAAAACTCTTCGTAAAGAAGCATCAATCAAGCCCGAATGTTGAGCTACTCCTATTCCTATCATAGCTACCAACACCATTCCCAAAGGGGCAAAACCAGTGAAGTTAGCAATTACATTACGTAAAAACCAACGAATCCCTTCAGGGTTTAATAAATTTTGAACACGAACGATCTCTCCTGTTTCCGGATGTATTGCTGCTAAACCATACAGACTACATATCCACGAAGCAATAACGATTAATACGCCTATTATGAAGTAAAGCGTAACAGGATGCAAACTATTTTGTTTAAACTTCATCGGGTTCCAAATAATCTAAATCGATGATACGCAGTTCCAAAGCCCTGACCACTAAACGGGTTGCATTGACTCCTCCTTTAGTGGAGTCATCAAATAAACGATTTACTAAATCACTTTGTCGTTTTTCCAATGATTTAACACCAAAAGGCATTCCTTTTAAATTTGCAATCATTTCTTTAGTATATCCCAAGGCTAAATGTCTTAATAAACGCTCATCGTATTCATCAATATCATAATTTATAATTGCCTCTTGTCGTTTAGTTTCATTTACCACCGATTCCTTAAATCGTTCTACAATACGCTTAAGAATTGGATAGTTAAAAACCAATTCTTTACCACCCATTAGAGCTTGTACATCCGTTTGGGTTAATAATTCTCCTGTTTTCAGAATAATACCATCGGCTCCGGCATCCAACACATCCACCCAAAGTTTTTCATTATGAACTTCTCCCGTAAAAACTAAAACCTTAACCTCAGTATGCTCTTTTGTCAGTCTCCTACAAATATCCACTCCTACAGTAGTAGAACCGCCTAAACCTAAATCCAATAAGACTAAATCCGGAACCTCTGTTTTCATCAACTCCCAAAACTCCATTTCAGTCATTGCTGTTCCTATGATTTCAGCATTAGGTATTTCATGACGAAAAATTTCTTTTGTTCCTTTTAATTCCAGTTGAACATCTTCGACTATGATTACACTAAATTTATTGTTAGTTTCCATTTGATATGTTATTGTTTTTTAGGTAGAGTAAAAATAATTTTATCTCCTCCATCTCTGTTTTTTTCTGCAATAATTCTACACCCTCTTCTGCCTACATATTCATCGTGCTCTCTAATAATCTGTTTACACAATAAATATTCTATTCCTGAATTTCGTGATGCTCTATTTTGATTAATATAGTTTAAATTGGGATAAAACAATATGCGGAGATCCTCTTCTGTTCTGTTTTGCCTCTCATCAATCAACGAAAACTGAATAAAATCCTCTTGTTCCTCAGCATAAAAAGTAATAATTCCTTTTTCAGTATTAGAAAGTGTTGCATCAATTAGGTTCTCCATTAAATAAGTTAATTGATTTCTATCTCCAACTACAGACTGATCCACCCCTATTACTTTTAACGAAATAAAATCTTCATTAGGTAGCCCCTTTTTCATTTTATTAAAATACGTTTTGGCATAAAGCATCAAATCAGCCACCGGAATGACTTTTCTTCTAAAAGTAATTTCTTCCAATTGTTTATTTGCCCATCGACTTAACAAACTGAATAAATCTTTATAATAAACCACAAGCTCATCAATGTCGGCTATCATTTTCTTCTCTTGTTCTACATTCAAATCCTCTGACTGTAACCGATGAACCAGTTGTTTTATTCTATTGGGATAATAAATGGTTTCATGCTTCAAGGTTGATAAACAGTTATCTAAAACCATGTTCTGAACATGCAGGACACTTTCCTCCCATAATGCCCTTTGTTTTTCTTCTTGTGCATACTCAATGTCGCGATAGCGATTAGCTAATCTTATTATAGCATTAAAGACTACAATAGACAAGTAGCTAACCATTAATTGAAGTAACACCTCATCTGTTTCTATGAAATGTCCTTCTTTTTTTTCAATATAAAACACCCCTATCTTTTGACGAACACCCCCTACATCAAACCATAAAGGAAAAGCATATCTACCTTCACTTACAATCTTTTCATCTTGACTAAAACAATCCTGTATTTCTTTTACCAATTCACTTTTAGGAGGATTATAAGAGTATTCTAATTTTTTAGATGTTTCATTATAAACAGCCAAACCTACTCTATCTATGGAGAATAATTCATTAATGTTCTGAAATGATTGCATTGTTATCTGTTGAGGTATTTTCTTTAACGTATCCTCTTCACGCTGCAACATCTCACCACTTAAAAGAGGAATGGATGAAGAAGAGAAGAAACAACGGTTAACCTCTATCAATTGCTCCAAATTCCAACGATACAACAATCGTTTACGAATATGAATAAAGAAATAAGCTCCTCCCATTAAAACGGGAAACAGCAAAATAAGAGCTATTCCTATAACTTTTCCACTACGAGAACGCTCTAACTCTCTACAATAAAGACTCAAAGAGTCATCTACTCCAAGCATTTTATAAAGTCGGGTAAAAGCTTCGTTATTATATTGATAACCATCCCAATTTTTAAGAGCCATAAAAGCTACGGCAGCCTCATTTCTAACATCTAGAATGGTATGATAATCGGTATCAAATCCTGAATTCCACCAATCAATCTCTGCCGGTTTTTCTGTAGAAAGAAGACGAATGGGACGAAGAGGTTTCGTAGCATAATACGCTTGATGCTTATTTAATAAGTCTATAACTACTTCTGCATAAACCAAAGCCTTCTCATATTCAAAATCAATATTAGCGTAATAAACAGAATCAGCATAACTTAAAGCATCTTGCAAAATTATTTCATAATCTGTTTGATCAGAGTGAACAACAAGGGTATCCTTGTTTTGAGCCAGTAAAGAGTGATAAGGAAAAAAGAAAACACCTAATACAATCAATAATCGTTTGACTCCACGAGGTAAACGAAAATAAAAACGACTTCCCACGCCCTGCTGACTTTCAACTCCAAACTGACAAACTTTAAATTGAGGACTGATTTTTCTATACTTTTCTATTATCCCCTTACAATTCATAAGTCCAAATCCACTTCCTTTTTGTTGAAGTACTTTTTCATTCTCTTTGTGCTGAACTGTTCCAATTTGTTTAGCATCATAAACTTTTTCATTCCGGATGCGATGGACATCTTCTTCTGATAAACCAATACCTGTATCTGTAATTGATATTTCAACATAATCATCATTCTCCTCGGCTTGTAATTGAATGATTCCTTCTTCAGGCGTAAATTTTCGAGCGTTATCTAAAAGAGTATTAATCATAAATAAAGTCAAGGCTTTATCTGCTCTAACCCAACTTTCAGTAGAAGAGACTTCAAACTTCTGTTGTTTTAATTCAAACCATTTAGCCCCTTTACTGACTACATTAAAAATGTCTTGTAAAGAGAAGTTTTCAATATTCAGATGAATGGCTCCCTGTTTAATTTGTACCCATATCGATAGAATTTCATTGTATTCATTGATACGAGAAGCCAATTCTTCTATATAATCATATTTACCTTTTCGTATGGTTAAATCATCAAAAAAATAGGGGTTAAACAATTTCTGAATTTCATTAATGATACGATCTATATAGGGATATATTCCATCAACAATGGCCAAACAACTCTTTTTATTGATGTTTTCTTTTACGTTTCTTGCTATTCGTTGCTCATACACATAGCGTTCCTTATCTAATAGAGCGTGTTCTTCTCCTAATAAAAGAAACAGTAAACTATTTTCAATGCTCCAAATCAGATAGGGAATGACAATGGAAATCAAAGCATGTTCTTCTTTAGTTAAAGCTTGATGAGTATATAGTTCTAAAACTCCCACTGACTTATTGTTTTCCACAGAGCCATTTAATCTATAGCTCGTTTTTCTTGTTTTATTTTTTGAGCGTTCTACATCACTGGCTTCCGGATAGGTATGATACACCATTTTCCCTTCCTCATTGATTATTCCCAATTGTAAGGCTTTTACTCCAAAAATCTTATTAAAAGGAATATATAATTGTTTTAATAACGAAGCTGAAAACTCTTTGCTTTCTTTTGAATCCATTAAAACAGTAGAAGTTATGTTTTTACAAAGTTCTAATATAGCCTGTAAATTCTTAACATACTCACTATTTCTTCTCTGCCCTCTTCTATAGAACCAAACTAAAAACAACAATGTAAGCAATGCTACAATCAAAGTAATGAATAGCGTTATGTTTAAGGTTTTCTCTTCTTTTTTTAAGGCTTCGTATCTACTCTCTATTTCTTTATCTTGGCGGGTATAATCTAAAATATCTAAATAAATATTTCTATTAAAGTCTGAAGCCGGCTTATTCCCTAATCCTGCATAAGTAAAGCTCAACTGTTCTCTAATACGTGCTATCCATTCCGGCACCGTTAAAATGTGCTTCTTAATCCATAACACTTCTGTATAATCATCAGATAGAATTGCAGAATCATAAGTAACCAAAGAGTCTAAACCATTGTTTAAGTGATGTTTATGATAATAATGTTTATGATGTTGATTTACCTTTTCTAATGCAACGGATAAGGAATCTAATGCTGACTGATACTCACTATGAACATTTAAATATTCACTAATGGTTACATAAGACTTCACAACCAAGTAGAGGTCATTATACTCCTTAGAAATAGAAA
The DNA here is from genome assembly GCA_964522975.1 of uncultured Bacteroides sp. GTDB lineage: Bacteria > Bacteroidota > Bacteroidia > Bacteroidales > Bacteroidaceae > Bacteroides_E. The sequence goes on from CAZFXK010000035.1 coordinate 19,320, forward strand.
GAGCCTCCTGAGACAATATCAACGGAAGTTTTTTAGTGAGAGGAAAACCTAATTGATTAAGTGCAGAACTTCTCCATCTTAAAAAAAACTCAAAATCGGAAGGACGAATCATTAAATTAGATAATTCCTGAAGGGCACCTCCTATAAAAAAAGGATAGTTTTTTTCACGAGCTAAATACCACGTATAAAAAAACTTATCAAACGTAAAAAGGGCTAACTGTTCTGAATAGTCCCCATCATTAAGTTGAGTTATTCCTTTAATGTAATGATAATACAAATCCTGTGCATCATCTTTATAATTTTCTTTTTCCAACGACCAAAAAGCATTCGAGTCAATTCCTTTTTCATACTCTTCTAAAATCCGTTTAGCTTCATCTTGTTGCTGCAAATAGAAATGATAGAGAGCAGAAATAAAATAAAACTCACTATAGGCATAATAAAGTCTTAAACGCTCTTTTTTTTCAACAAAAACAGTATAATCTTCTTCTATGTTTTTCATTCGCTGAAGAGCACTGTTTCTATAATCATAATATTCTTTATTACGCCCGGTTCGCTGAAAGATCCTCATATGTCCAATATCTGCAATCAGTAGTTCTATTTCATTTTGAGTGATGGAATAAACCTTTTCATGCCATTTTAAAGCTTCCTCAAAATCCATCTTCATAAAGAAATAAAAACCCATATGATTGCTTGACTCCGCTTTTCCTAAATCATAATGGTTAACTTTTTGAAAGGCTTGCTGAGCATAATGATGCAAAGAGTCTAAGTTTATGTACCGAAAAGCATGAGCCTTATCATTAAGAGTATCTATCTCTTGAACTTCAGAGGTAGATGCAATACCCATACAAGAGAAGGGTAATAATAATCCTCCCAAAAGAATTAGAAGATAAGAAAAAATTCGATTGACCATATTTTAATCAAAAACTCTATGCTATTAAACAAATCTAATCATATTTTTTGAGTGATACTACACAAATAAGTAGACTTTTCTCCTTTTTGAAGTCATATAAAAAACAAAACAGGAGAAATAAAAGAGACCTCTATCTTTAATTATCTGTTTTCAACGACAAGCCAGTTAATCGGCAATTTATAGGTCTGGGACTGAAGGGGCTTAGGTCTGGGAGAGACTTACGGTCGGTCTGGGACTGAGGATAGTTCTCTCCCAGACCGACTAAAACAATAAAATAGATCTTTCCTCGATTTTAAAAAAAACACTAATTTATGTTCAGAAACTAGGATATGACAAGTTCGAGCAACGCACGTATCCAAAATATTGCAACGGTGCTGAAACCAATTACACCTACGATTCTGAACGCCGCAGATTGTCTAATCTGATGGTAGTATCGGGCAAAGAATCCCGTAACCAATTTATGAATAATGTTCATACTTATGATAAGGTAGATAATGCATTGAATGTAAAGAACACTGCGCCTCGTCCGACAACAGGTATGGGTGGCAGATGGAACACTCCTATACTTACGACGGACAGGATCTTTTGGCATTAGCAACAGGTACCGTATGCAAGTGCGGATAATAAATCGCCATCGTATACGCTGGCAATGGCTTACGATTGTATGTCTTCAAACTAAAGTGCACCACTAGCACTTAAGTGTTTTACATTTCAAACATAGTTAAATTGATTCATATTTTCCGTTTTCAAGTCCTCTATTTTTGTGGGAGGACGTTAAAATCGAAAAATATTTAGTTAGGTGTATTTTGAGAAAATAATTTATTGTTTTCATACGCTATTCTCCTGTTTCTTAGTGAATTTTGTTTGATTATATCTCGCTGTTTCAAGATTAGCTCTCCTCTGCCAAGATAAACATCTTCAGGTGTTAGATTATTAAGAGATTCATGATAACGCTCTTTGTTATAGAACGCTACATATTCTTGTATTGCTTCATTCAATTGCTCAGGACAAAAATAATGTTGTAAACTTACAACCGATTTGATCGACCTGTGATACCTTTCAATCTTTCCTTGAGTCTGTGGGTGAGCAGGTTTGCCATGAATCTGTTTTATCTCGTACTTATCTGTCAGAAAGCTCTTTAA
>CAZFXK010000036.1:0-13638 GCA_964522975.1 uncultured Bacteroides sp.
AAAACAACCCCATCGTTATTTTGTTTGATTCTGTGTTTTTATTCCCTATTTTTGCAAAAAAATAGAGAAACTAAAGATGAGTGATAAATTTAAAGGGGGAATCATTGTTTTTTTGGGTGGTTGTAGTTTTGGCGTTTTATCCACTTTGGTGAAATTAGCCTATGCTTCCGGATACAATGTAGGTCAAATTACCGGAACACAAAGTTTTTTAGGAGCTTTCATATTATGGACCATCTATTTATTGCAAAATAAATTTAAGCCTCAAACGGTAAAACTCAAACCTACCCATACACAACAAAAGACTAAATCTACTCCGGTATGGAAAGTAGCATTAGCCGGTTCTTTTACCGGTTTAGTAGGTGTTTTTTATTATAATTCGGTGAACTATATTCCTGCTTCCATAGCCATTATTCTATTAATGCAATATCTATGGATCAGTATTTTAATTGAATGGATATGGTTTAAGAAAAGACCTCATAAAATGCAGATATTAGCTGCAGGCATTGTATTTGTTGGAACTCTTTTGGCTGGAGGTGTCTTTAGTAACAAATTAGAAACGTTAGATTCCAGAGGTTTTATCTACGGCTTTCTGGCAGCTATTAGTTACTCAATCTTTTTAATGACGAGTGGTAGGGTTGGAAATGAATTTCCTGTATTTAAGAAAAGTGCTTTAATGATTACAGGTTCCATGATTTTGACTTGGATCATATTTCCTCCCTTATTCTTAATTGACGGAACTTTCTTTTCCGGTCTTTATAAATGGGGAATAGCACTAGCTCTTTTAGGAACGGTAATCCCTCCTCTTTTCTTTTCAATAGGAATTCCAAGAGTTGGTGTTTCCCTAGGTGCCATTTTAAGCGCATCAGAGTTACCGGTTGCCGTAGCTTCCTCTTATTTCATTCTAAAGGAAGATGTACAATCATTACAGTGGTTGGGAGTACTTCTTATATTAAGTGCTATTGCTTTAACTAATTTGAAAACAAAAAAGTCTTTTAGTAAAGTGTAATAATAAAAGAGACTATAAAATACAAATCATAAAAGGAATCAAACTTACTTTTTAATGTATAGAAGCGTAATAAAGTAAAAAGATCTCTTTTGGATAATATTACATTTTATAATTAAACTTTTACATCCAATAGCATTGCAACTTGTATAGAGAAATAGTATTCTTCAAAAAAACTACTAAAATCGAATTTATAATTCATTTAACTCTATGTACAGATCGAAAACACAAATATTACAATTCACAATTCACTGGTTTTTTTCCGACTTTCCAAACAATCAATACCAATAAAAAAGATATGATTGATGCAATGATCCAAAACCAACCAACTAGTTTGAAGTCATATACATCAACTCCATTAATAATGGTTTTATTGGAATCAATTAACCAACCACTTACAATATCTTGTATTCCGGCACCAATATAACTTGCTATTCCAACTATTCCTAATGCGGCTCCACTAGCATTTCGAGGTACAATATCAACGGCCATCAATCCTCCAAGAAAACAGATAAGCACACCTATGGCTGTTCCAAACAACACCATACTCAATCCGTTGATTATAAAACTATCTCCCGAATAAAGAAATAAACAAAGCGATAAAGTATTTAGTACACCAAACAGAAAGGCCGGAGCATTTCTATTTCCATGAAATAGTTTATCGGAAATCCATCCTGAAAAAACAGTTCCTAATATACCTAATAAGGCATTTAATGAAATTATTTGTGTTGCGTTTGCCAAAGTATAACCTTTTGCCTCTTGCAAGAAAAGAACTCCCCAACCATTGATGGCATATCTACTTATATACATAAATGCACTGGCTAAAGCAAGTACCCAAACTAAAGGATTTTTTAATACCATTTTTTGAACCTCTTTAGTGGATTGTTTTTCATTGATATAATCTAAATTCTCTTCATGAGATAATACTTCTACCGGAGGTAAACCTTTACTTTCCGGATTATCATGCAAAAATAAAAGGATAATCAATACTCCCAATATACCGGCAACTGACGAACCTATAAATCCCCATTGCCAACCAAAAAAACCTACGATAGCACCAACAAAAAGAAAAGACAAAAACTCACCCAAATTATGGCTAGCACTAAAAAAGCCATAAAATGTTCCTCGTTTTTTCAAAGGAAACCATCTGGATAATCCGATTATTGCTGGAGCAGCACCCATTGATTGACTCCAACCATTAATGCCCCAAAGTATTGCGAAGAGTATAAAAAAAGTAGTTGTAGAAATGACTACTGTCGATGATTCTAAGAAGCCAAAAGCTCCAACTAAAAAATTAGCTATAGTAGAAATAATAAGTCCTGTAGCCATAAAGCGTTTAATATTACAGTGATCAGCCAAAAAACCGTTTGTAAACTTACCTATTGCATAGATGAATAATAAAACAGAACCAATGATTCCCAACTGATGAGCATCTAATGCTCCACTTTCCAATATAGGCTTCTTTACAACATTCAAACTTGTACGACAAACATAATAAAGACTATATCCAATTGTACCGGCAAAGAAACTAGATAAACAAAGTTTCTTATAATATTTTTGTTGCTCATCTTCTGTTCCTTCAAAAGGCTTGGATGAAGAGCTTATTTTATAGAATGATATGATTTTGTTAAACATAGTTGTTCTTTTTTTAGGCAAAAGATTCTTAACCGGTAACAAAAAATGTTACCGGTTAAGAAGTTAATCTGTCTGTATTAAAATCTAATTAATCGTGTAATCCTCTCTTTTGCAGATAATCTATCAGATACGCAGGACGATCTGTTTGTATTATTCGAGCACCCAATGTATCAATTAAGTACCCATATCCTTTATCCGGATCCTCCAAAGACATATCGTCATCATGTCCTCCAGCCATTGTATCCCAAAGTGTATTATACCAAATCAAAGATTTCCCGAAAAGTTTATCTTTTATCTTTAAAGGCAAGGTCTCAGAATCGTCTTTATATAGAAACTCAAAAGCTACCGGATTTAATTTTTGGATGAAAATATCTATCTGTTCTTCTGCATTTTCCCTATACAAATGGACAATAGGCATATAAATAACATCTTGAAGATACTTTCCAAATTGAGCTTGCACTTCTTCTGCCGATTTATTACCCTTCATAATAACTTGTTTGGTTGTTCCCGTTTTTTCCATCAAAGTATAAATTTCATCAAAATATCGATCAGCTTTATCCAGGTTAACCATTACTTTACCTTTGGCATGTAATAGAGCTTCTTCAAGAGTTGGAACTTTTTCTTTAGTTTTTATGTTACACCCATTTTTTAGATTCAGAGTTTGAATAGAATCTAATGTCCATTCGGAAACTAAGCCCGAACCGATAGTTGTTCTATCAAGAGTTTTATCGTGCATAAGGATAAATTGACCATCTTTTGTTCGTTGTACATCTAACTCAACGATGTCAACTCCCATTTTAATAGCATTGTCTATTGCAGGCAGTGAGTTTTCAGGTGCATAACGCCAATCACCCCGATGGGCAGTCACTAAAACCGAGCTATAATCCCTATTCAGTATCTTATTTCTTATTTCCAGAGCTCTATCTTGTGCATAGACTATAGTTGATATATTAACAAATAACAATAAAAAGAAAATATCTTTTGCTTTCATCATTTAAAATTATCAATGAATAAATAATACCCTCCTTCTTAAATCTAGAAAAGGAAAAAAGGAGGGAAATAAATACAAATTTACTGTGCCAATCCAGTTCGTCTGGCATTTTGTCCTCGTTGTGGCCATGATGATTTTGCGGGACCTTGAATACCATAATCTATGGCTATTAACTTACATTCAGCGTTGTCTTCTACAGTTATATAAATCAAGCCATAATCTGAAATTACAGGAGAAGACCAAATTTTGGTACCAAGTTTAACCTGCTCTTTTAATTTTCCATTTGAATCAAGAATTATATAATATCCACCTTCATCTGTGATATGAATATATCCTTCATTATCAATTGCGGGAACGCAAGTTATACTATAGGGATTTTGGTAAGTCCATTTAACATTTCCATTACGCGTTAGGGCATAGAAATTCCCATTTGCATCGCCTACATTAATTGTTCCGTCATTAGCAATAGCAACTCCTCCTTGAGTTATATTACCTTGAGCTGTATATTCCCAGTTTTTTATTCCTTGATCATTATAAGAAATAACTGATCCAATGTTATTGGTTGTTACTACGATATAAACATTTCCAAATTCATCTATGGCAGGAGAAGTTCCATTTGCTCCAGATCCAGATCCTAAATATACTGAAGAAACCTTTCCGTCTCTGGTAATAGAAAACCCATTAGAACCGGTTGATCCAGCATAAATATTCCCGAATTTATCTGAAGCCATACCTCCACCTACTCCTCCTTTTGGGGCGGTAGACCAAAGCTGTCGACCATTACAATCTACTACTTTAAGAGCTCCTCCACTACCTCGATTACCTATTACAATGGAACCATCGGAGTTAATTACTGGAGAGGTATAAGCTATACGAGCTCCAACACCCACAAGATATTTCCATTTTTCAGATCCATCAGAATTAATGGCATATAAGTATGCATTAGAACTATTGCTCCCTTGTCCCACTCCAACATATATCGTTCCATCAACATCTACTGTTGGAGAAGACTCTTGATTTCCAACAGCTCCGTCTTTAGATAGATCAAACATCCAGTTTTTTGTTCCATTAGGAGAATAGGAATAAAGTTTACGAGTATTTGATGTTACATAAATATTCCCATTATCACCAACAGCAGGAGAAACCGATCGTAATTTGGAAGATGTCTCAAAAGTTTGTTCCCAAATGATATCAAGAACACCTGGGTTCAAAGAAGATCTAATATATAATGTTTTTTCTCTTTCTGCTTTAAGTCCTTTATCGTCAGTCACCGTTAGTTTCACTTTTATGAATCCACCTTTAGAATAGGTATACTTTGCATTTTGTTCGGTAGAGGTAGCTCCATCTCCAAAACTCCATAACCAAGAAACAATTTCACCGTCATCTTTTGATTTATCTGTAAAATTGACAACTTCTCCTATTGCACTAACTGTCGGAAATATTTCAAAATCAACATCCGGAGCTTCGTTTACTTTGTTTATAACGATTTCCTTTTCCGTCGTATTATAAACTCCTTCTCTATTAGTTATTGTCAATTTTACGACATAAGTTCCCGCACGAGGATAGGTTATTGAAGTGTTTTTATCTGTTGAGTAGGAGCCTATTCCTTCAAACCCAAAATGCCAATAATATTCATTTGTATCATCCTCGTCTAAGCTTTCTGCATACAGATATACAGTTTCACCTATTGTATATTCTTCTTTATCAGTACGGAATTCCGGAGCCGATATGCTAGGTGTATCTATTTTATCATCATCGCTACACGATGGTATTATTATTACTATGATAAGTAATAATAGAAATAATATATTGTTCTTATTCATGAGAATCTATTTTTAACGTTTTCCTTTTTGCTTTAAATAATTATGCAAGATTTTTGGCTGATCAGTCTGAAGTAATAAGAAGTTTTTAGCCAAGAGTTTGTCTACACCTGAAAAATCTCCACTTGCAATTTGAGTATCATAATAAAAACCATTTTGATCAAGAACATTTGTTGCTGGAATAAATTTCTGATCCCACAATAGTTCTGCAAAACTTGTACTCAATGCTTTTGCCGGAGTTATATAAGTAAATTTAATTCTATTGCCTCCTCCTACTGATGAGAGTAAATTTTCATCGCCTTCATTTGAGTATTGTCCCAAAAGATGAATGGTCTTAGAATATCCTAACATCGTTTCGTAAACTTCTTTTTTAGTCCCTACGGTAAATAATACTTGATCCTGCATTCCACAAGTCTTAACCAAATCAAATATCTCTTTAGGTGATACTTTGTCTATAAAATCGAGATTGACAAATACTTTTCCCTTAGCTGCAAGGAGAAAATCTTGAAGAGAGGGGACATATTCATTTGTTAGTGTACCGTCTGGCAATTTCAATTTAAGTTGCTGTATTTGTTGATATGTTAGATCTACAACCTTACCTGTACCATTAGTTGTGCGATCTACTGTGGCATCATGCATCAAAATCATTACGCCATCCTTAGTCATACGGGGATCAATCTCTACAAAATCCAAATACTCACTTTGAGAGACACAAGCTTTTAATGCTGCAAGAGAGTTTTCTGGTATATTATCAGCACCCGTATTCCCTCTATGTGCAGTTACCCAAACTCTATTGTTATCATATTCACCAATCATTTTTGTTAAGCCAACACCGTCTACTTTAACCTTAGCTGATGTTGTCTTGAATTCGCCCAATTTATTTGTTACTTTTAATGAGATAACATAATTTCCTTTAGTATCGAAGCTATAACTTACATTCATCCCTTCAGATAAATCTCCATTTCCCCATACCCATTCGGCTTTTTCAATTTCCTCCGTAGAAATAACCTTTGCCTCAACTAATTCACCAATAGCAGGTGTTGTATTCGAAAGTTCGATTCTAACCTCAAAGTCAGTAGAAAGTGTATTATCTGAATCGTCGGAACAAGCGAATAAAAAGAGCCCAGAGAAAAGAATAGTAATATATATTGATAAAGATTTCATTATAATTCGTTTTTATTTAATTAATTATATCCAGGATTTTGATACATTCTTTCCGGATCCAATTTATGTTCATCATAAGGAATCGGCAAAAGCAGATCTTTCTCTGTAAAATTTGAGTTTTGAGCTTTCATTAGAGTCAGTAATTCCGATTTTGAATAAAGTCGTAACAAATCATACCAATATTGCCCTTCTTGTGCAAATTCAACACGCCTTTCCTTTCGTATAGCTTCCCTCAAGTCAGATCCGCCATATTCACCTAGACCTGCTCTGTATCTTACCATATTCAGATAACTGATAGCTGTATTATTATCATTTAGATGCATCTTAACTTCAGCTAACATCAATGCAATATCTGCATAACGAAGTATTATCCAATCATTTTCTCCATATCCGTTCGGATCATCCAGGTCGGTATATTTCTTTGTATAATTAACACTATTGGAAGTACCGACAGAAACATCTTTTCTCAAATCAAGAGGTGAAATTTCGTATTCATTCATCAAATTATCAGTTGGAATATTATTTCCCGAACCAGATCTGACAGAAGTCAATCCTGTTTGCGCCGATGGTTGGAATATATAATTGAAATTTGAAGATAAAGCAGAGCTTCCGCTTTGATACATAACCTGAAATAAGATTTCAGGACATGTTGCCTGTTTATCTTTATCGAATATATCTGCATATGGAATATCACTTAAGTTAACAAACGGTTTAACAGCCCAAACGGCCTCCAAATGTTCCTCGGCGGCTTTCAAATTTGCTTTGCGCTCAGATGCAAAATCACTATCTGCTGCCTTCATTAGATATACTTTACCAAGAATCCCGTTTGCTGCAGCTTTAGATGCATGGCCTACTCCATTCCCTGTTTGAATGTCTGGCAGTTTACTATCTATTACTGTTTGCAAATCAGCTATTATCAGGTCATACACTTGTGTTTTAGGATCACGTTTTGTGTGGGTCCAAATCTCACCCTTTGTTCGCAATGGAATTGTCACAATAGGAACATCTCCAAATTGAAATACAAGGTGGGCATATGTCAAACCTCTAAGAAAAAGCATTTCTGCGATTACTTTATTTTTTGTGTCTTCATTCTGGAAACTTATCTTTTCAGCCGATTCCAATACTTCATTTGCCCGTGATACACATTTATATAAATCAGAAAAATGATCTTTTATGTATGAGTTATCCGCCATCAGAGAATAGTTTGCAAATTGATAAAGTACTCCGCCGCTAGCTCCCGGATCTTGTAATGTTGAGTTGCCTGCACGAACATCACTATACAAATACATATTCTTATAATACCCATTTCCTCGTAATGCTGCATATGCTCCGTTTACACCATTGAGCACATCCGATTCCGTTTCATAAAATAATTTTGAAGGTATACTATTTGGATTATATTCGTCCAGAAAACCCGAACATCCCAAAGTAGTCAAGAATAAGACTACTGTTACGATATAATATATTTTATTTTTCATTTTTATATTTTTAAGTTAATGTATCATTCTTAAAATGTAATTTTTGCACCTACACTAAAAGTCTTGGCAAGAGGATATACTCCCCAGTCAAAGCCCGGTAGCAAATTATCTCCTTTATAATCAACTTCAGGATTATAGCCTTCATAATCTGAGATTGTAAATAGATTATCTACACTAGCATAAAGACGTAAACCTTGTATTTTAATTTTAGATAACAGAGAAGGCTTGAAGTTGTATCCCAAAGTAATATTTGCACAACGGAAATAAGAAGCATCTTCTACCATATGCGAAGCAAGCCGCATACTAACGTTAGTTGTGGAATGTCTGGCTGCTCTAAACACATTTCCATCTCCTGGATTTGATGATGATTGCCAACGATTCAAAGCACTATTCAGTTGATTGCCGGAACCTTCCATATTGTAGAGATAATATTTTTGAAAATTAATAACTTCACCACCTTGTGAACCCGAAAATACCGCACTCAAGTCAAAGCCTTTATACGAAAAATTTGTACTAAATCCATAAGTAAAACTTGGGAATGCATCGCCCAAAATTCCTCTATCATCATCAGTTATACGGCCATCGTTATTAGTATCTCCCCATTTTACATCTCCGGGATGTACTGCCGAATAACTAGGTACAGCTGGTCCCATTAATTTATATCCTTCAGGAAAAACTCCATTTACTAAATTTCCTTTATCAAAAAGTATGTTTTGATAATCTTGATCTGATATTATTCCATCAGCAAAATAACCATAAAATGATCCAATAGGGAGTCCAGATTTAGTAACATGACTCACTACGCTACGTTCGCCAGTTAAATACAGGTCATTTAATCCTCCAAGATCCAACACTTTGTTTCTATTTACAGAAATATTAGCACTCATATTCCAAGTAAACTCTCCTGTCAGAATTCGACCATCAACTTGAAAATCTACACCACGATTACGAACCCTTGCATCTTCTAAGTTAGTTTTTACTGATTTAGATCCCGATATCGAAGATATTGGCTGATCGTATAGCAAATCGTACGATTCACTATTATAGTAGTTTCCAATAATGTTTAGTCGTCCATTAAATAACCCTAAATCAAATCCAATATTATATTGAGATGTTTTTTCCCATCCAATAGCTTCATCACGGAAACCTCCTTGCCAATATGCACTTTCAACAGTATTGCCAAACACATAACCTCCATTAGACATTGACGAGGTATGCTCATAGTTTCCAATATTATTGTTTCCACTCAACCCCCAACTTCCACGTAGTCGTAAAGTAATATGTTCCTTTGCAAATTTTTTAAAAAATTTCTCGTTAGAAATAGTCCAGCCTCCCGATATAGAAGGAAACCATCCCCAACGATTTTCTTTTCCAAAGCGAGAAGAACCATCAGCTCTTACTGTTCCTGTTATAACATATCTATCATCAAACGAATAATTCAATCGCCCAAAATAGGATAACATAGTCCATGCAGCCTTTCTGGTAGAACCATCCAATGTCAAATCGCCCGGATTTGGGCCATGTGCAGTAATTTCGTGTATGCGATCATCTGAGAATCCAATGCCAGTTAGATATACTCTGTCGTAAGTTTTCTTTTGGGCCGAAGCACCTAATAATGCTTGTAACTTATGTTTTCTCCCAAAGGTTTCATTATAGTTAAGTGTAAATTCTCCTAACCTGTCTATATCTTCTACCGTTCTATCTCGTGCTTTAACCCGAGCCTTTATTGCTTCCGAGTTTGGCATATCACCATCTTGACCAACTGTTCTTGGACGATAGTAATTGTATCTGTAATTATAATATTGTGTTCCTACATTAACTTTAGCTTGTAAATTTTCAAGAATATCATAAGAGATATTTGCATTAAAATTCATTCTATGTGATTTGGAGCGGATATCAATTTCATGAGCTAAAGCCACCGGATTTTCTACCATTTGAAAGCCATCCGATTTCATTGCTATCTGGTTTCCCACCGCATAACTTCCATCTTTGTTATATACTGGAAATTGAGGAAACATCAATAAGGCACTTTGTACAACACCATCATTTATATAACGTCCTTCAGCTTGTACTTCTCTATTCTTTACATCGTCAAAAGAGAAATTTACTCCAACGTGTAATTTCGAGGAAATATCAGCATCTACATTTGCCCTGATGTTTATTCTACGATGATTAGATGGAGCTATAATTCCCTCTTGGTTGAGATGTCCAAAACTAAAACGATATCTCAAATGTTCTTGTCCTCCACTTATTCCAACATTATGTCGGTGCATTGGAGCACTTCTAAATATAGCATCTTGCCAATCTGTATCATAAGTAGGTGTTACAGGTTTTCCCGTAGTAAAGTCAAAAAATATACTTGGTATTCCGACTTGATTAAATGCAAATCCTTTAGATGTGCGTGTTGCATTATCGTCCAATGGATTCCACGAAACACCTGCCGCTTCAGCTAAATCTTGATATGAATTATTCCTAGCATCAATAACTAAATCTCTAAATTGTTCAGCATTTAATAAATTAAGTTTCTTTGAAACTTGCTGAACACTAAATTGATAATCATATTCAACCGTAGTTTTGCCACTTTTACCTCGTTTTGTTGTGATCAGTACAACACCACTAGCTCCTCTTGATCCATATATTGCAGCTGATGCGGCATCTTTTAAAATATCTATAGTTTCGATATCGTTTGGATTGATATTTGTGTCTTCTGATGCAGGATAACCATCAATTACATACAAAGGAGATGAATCTGCAGACAATGAGTTTGTTCCTCTAATCTTAATTTTGACTCCTTCACCCGGAGCTCCCGAAGTTTGAGCTACTTGTACTCCAGCAACTTTACCTGCCAAAGCTTGTCCCAGAGTAGGAGAAGTAAGTGATAATTCAGATGCTTTTAAATTTGCTAATGATCCGGTAAAGTCGCTCTTCCGCATCGGCGTATATCCTACAACTACTATCTCATCTAATAGTTTTGTGTCTTCTTTTAGTGTAATATTTATTGTTGTATTATCCCCTAATTTCACTTCTTGGGTAGTAAAACCCACATAAGATACTTGAAGGATTGCTCCTATCGGAGCCTCAATGGTGAAGTTACCATCCATATCGGTTATTGTACCTATAGAGGTGTTATTTTTCAAAGTAACGCTTGCTCCAATAATTGATTCTCCCCTATTATCTGAAATATATCCACTATATCTCTTTTTTTCTTCTTGAGAAGTATTTTGCGTTCCTTCACTTATGGCGACAGTTATAGTATTACCGCTTACAATAAAATTTAATTTTGATTGATTCTTTAATTCACCAAGTATGACATCAATCTCTACATTATTAACATTCAAAGTTATTTTAGGAGCATTTTGTATAAGTTTCTCATCATAAAAAAATCTATAGTGAGATGATTTACTTATCTGTTTGAAAACACTCTTTAAAGGTTCATTTTGTACTTGAATAGTTATTTTAGAACCTTCTGTTTCTTGAGCTTGAATAGGAGAACAAACCGTACAAAAAAAGGTTAAGATAGATAAAATAACATAGTATTTTAATCTTTTTGTTAATTTTAGTCGAAAAGTATTCATAAATTTAGATGTTTTTGTTTAGTATCATTTTTTAATAACGAAAACTAGGCTATGCAAATTATTTACTACCGGATTCGCAAAATTCAAGGAATAAATAGATTTGTATACCGAAAATTCTGAGGGGCATTCTTCTTGAATGCTCCTTTTTTAATTACTGTCGTTTATATTTTCATGATATTCTGTTTTAAGGTTTATAAATTGATTATTTATATAATAATATTTCATTTACTTTTTCATTGAAGCTATACTTAATTCCTGTGGTAAGTTGAATTGATTTAAGAATATTCTCAAGACTGGAACTAGGATGTTCTCCTGAGATTAAATGATCGAATACTTGTTCATCTTTTATCTTTATTTTACAATTATAAGCACGTTCAAGTTCTCTTACTACATCCATAAAAGGAGTTTGCTCAAAGAGGAAATAACCATCACGCCAAACCCCAACCTTATCATCTCCTTTATGTTTGTTATATTCATCTAACTTAATGTTATAGTTCATCCTTTCATTTGCAACTAATCTCATCATGGCTTCAGGCATATCAATTTGTACTCTACCACTTTCAACAGAAACTGTTCTTATTTCATCTCCGTCATAAGCTTTTATATTGAAAATGGTTCCGAGTACTTTTACATTGAATTGTTTTGTTTCAACTATAAATGGCTGATTCTCTTTTTTTGCTACTTCAAAATAAGCCTCTCCTGTGAGGTGAATTTTCCTACTATCACCATTAAATTTCTCAGGATAAGAAATTTGAGAACAGGAATTCAATTTAACAATAGTGCCATCTGGTAAAGTTATGGAACGGATTTCCCCATATGAAGTTTTCATTTCATTTGTAATAAGCTGATCCATAGATTTGTATTCAAAAAGTTTTATCCCCCCAAATCCAATCATGAAAATGATAACAATACTAGCTGCTATTTTTGTGAAGGATTTCATTAAACGACGAGGAATTGAGATAACAAATTTATCCTTGTGCTTATCTAGAAGAGAAAAAGCTTCTTTCTTTAGTGCTTCTTTTTCTTTTTGAGTTGGTAAATTCAGTAATTCTGATTCTGCCCATATTTCTTTCACCTTTTCTTCTAAAGTTGTTGAATCTTCATTAATGGAATTAAGAAATTGTTGTGCCTCCTCCTTAGTATAAACATCATTTAAGTAATGATTTATATATTTATTATGTTTTTTCCCCTCTTTTTCTGTCATTCTTGTATAAATTATTGGAAGATAAGTTTCCGCCTCTTATAAGTTATACACAAATGATTAGCTTCTCTAGGGTGCGATTAACTTGTTTTAACTATAAAACCATAAAATAAAAAGAGGTAAATAAATTCCATAATGCTTATTAAGCGTATTTTGAATTGCTTTTAGAGCACAAGAAATGTGCTCTTGAACAGTATAGATAGAGATATTTAGCGATTTAGCAATTTCTTTATGTGAAAGTCCTTCCTTTCTACTCATTATAAAGACTTGTTTTTGTCTTTCCGTTAATTTTTCAAATGCCAATGCTACAATTCCCTTTAATTCATTTAACAAAATAATATTATTGGCATCACTAGTATAATCTATGGCATTAGAAATTATGAAATCATGAAGATGCTCTTCTTTCTTAACATCACGCAATATATTCAAAATCCTGTTGCGTGCAATCGTATATAAATAGGAAGAAAAAGAAAGATTGATATCAATGTAATGTCTATTCTGCCAAACTACAATAAATGTTTCCTGACAAACATCTTCTGCACAATCTTTAGATTTCAGTAATTTCTGAGCAAAGTAAGAAAGTCTTTTTTTATAAAGAATATACAATTCACTAAAAGCATATTCATCATCCTGAGACATACGGATTAGAAGTTTCTTTTCATATTCTGATGAGTTAGATTGAAGATGCATTTATTGTTACTTAAATAACTACAGTGTAATAAACACAAATTTATAACTTCTTGTGTTATAACAAAATTATCTTCTATTAAA
>CAZFXK010000036.1:13738-20958 GCA_964522975.1 uncultured Bacteroides sp.
CCATTATTAGCCATTAAACCGGTTGAACCACCGGAAAAACCCATAGACCACCCTTTATTCTCTCTTTTCTTAGTAGTTACAGGCAGATGCAATTTATCTGAACTTGAGCGTTGAACTTTTCTATCTTTCACTGAAGAAGGTTCAGAAGATCTAGCATTATCATTAGTTTCTTGTATTTCTTCATTTTGTTTATCCTCTGTATTTATAACTTGAACCTGCTCATCTCTGTATTCTTTAGCTTCTTCCTGAACTTCATTTTCAGACTCAGTTACAGGTGATATAATAGGAACAGGGTCTGTATAAGAGGTTGGTTGTTCTTTTTTTGTTTTTTCAACCTGAGCTAATCTTTCTTTTGCATCTACAGATGGAATGATGGTCGTAACTTCCACAGGCTCAGAAGAGGAAGGAAGCACATCCGGTTCAAAATCGGAAGAAACTTCTTGCACCACTTGTATTTCTTCCGATTCGGACAAGGAATCAATCATAAACAAACTTCCTATGCCAAAGAGTAAAGCTATTGTAGCTGCCACTCCAACATATGCCCATTTGCGGAAAAGAATGATTTTTTTAGGAGCAGACGCATTCAAGGATTGCTCCAACCGATCCCAACCTCCGGTAGGAATTGGCTCAGAATAGTCCTCAAGCTGCTCTTTCAAGGCTTTAAGCCATAGGTCTTTATCCTCTTTTCTCATAATCTCTTATTTAGTATCCTAAAACCTTCTTTACCTGTTTTCATTTAACCACTTATTAATACGCTCCGCCAAAGAACACCGAGCACGATATAATTGAGAAGCTGATGATTTCTCATTTATACCCAATAGTTCTGCTATTTCTTTATGCGATTTATCTTCCAATACAAAAAGATTAAAAACAGTTCTATACCCCTCGGGCAGTTCAGCAATGAATTTTAAAAGGGTTTGTTTTGGAATTTGCTCCATTTCTTCAACTTCTACCTCTTTCTCTGGCAACTCCTCCACTAACATCATTTGATCATTTTGCTGTCTTTCGCGCAGGTATTGCAACGCTGTATTTACCATGATTCGGGACATCCAAGCTCTTAAAGAACCTTTTCCTCGCCAAGTAAATTGCTGAATGGCTGAAAAGATTTTTATGAAGCCATCGTGTAGTAAATCTTCAGCAGTAGCTCTGTCACCCACATAACGAATGCATATAGCCAATAATCGCCCCGCATAATGCTCATAAAGTTCCTTGCGAGCAGTATTATCTCCCTGCTTACATTTTTCTGACAGCTCAAATTCTTCCATTCTTGCTAATGCGCATTTACTTATTAAATACTATGTTGTGTGAAATACTGCATCACAGGCAACATCATTTTGTCTGTTTTTGTTTTTTTAACAGATTCCCAAGCAATACATAAGCCTTTTATGCATTTTAAGAGTAGAGGTTAAACAGAAAACAAAACTATATTTTATTCAAAAAACAAAACACATTAAAGGTATGAAAAATATGAAGAAACTCATAACACTTATCTTGTTATTCGCAGTTACAATAGGATTTACATCCTGTTTAGATGATGATGACACGTATTCAGTAATTATTGGCACCTATAGAGTTTTAGATGATGATCATTTTTATTTTGAAATTGAGCAGAAAGATAAAATAGTAACGATGTATCCGGGAGATACAAGAAATTTCTTGTATCGAGATCTTCCTGATGGACAGCGTGTATTTATTTATTACGATTTATTAGATGAAAAAGAGTCAGGTTATGATTACAATGCAAAGATTTATGGTATAGATAAAATATTAACAAAAGACATCATACCCATTACTGAAGCAACAGAGGATAGCATAGGGAACGATCCTATAGACATAGTTAGTTCCAGAATCAGCTTAGATAAGGAATTCATACATATGCAATTTCAATTTTATGTCAATTCCTATTCCAACATTACACATATGCTTAATATGGTAATTCCGGAAACAGAAGAAGACTTGCAAGATGAATTCATTAATTTAGAATTCAGACACAATGCATATGATGATTATAAAAGTAAAATTGTTCCTGGTCTTGTAACTTTCCGTCTGAAGAATATTGAAGATTTAATGGAAGACAAAAAAGGTGTTCGCATTAAATACAAATCAATTAATAGTGGAAACAAAGAAGTAGAGTTACTTTTTGATGAGGAGGTCCCGGCTAAACCGGAAAGACAAATTGGAGTAAAATCCATAAAATAGAGCCTTTTTGAGTGTACAAAAGATATTAAGGTAACAGTTTTTAAAGATCTGTCTTAGTTTGCAATAGGATTAACAGTCATTTGACTTTCCAAAATGGCTACTAACAAAAAGAAGGCACCCTCAAAAGTGTCTTCTTTCTGTTGTGTTTCAGAATACATTTCAGAGGTTCTTTAATGTATAATCCTAAATATTAATTCTTTTAGTATTTCACCATTAGTGGCAGAAACATTATCCACTCCTTTAGTTTTAGCATCTGCATAACGAATTTCATCAATGATTTTCATGGTTTTTACACCGGAAAAGCGTTGCATACCTCTAATATAATCTTTTGCCTGCCATGCAAAGCGCAATCCCAACATATTTACAATTCCTTGTTCTGTTTTAGATGGGGCATAATAAGCTAACATTAAGTTTGAAAAATAATTAAAAAGCACAGTTAAAGTCACTTGAATAGGATTATTCTTCGGGTTTTCATTGAAATATTTAACAATCTGATTGGCTTTCAAGATATTCCCTTCAATAATGGCATTTTGCAATTCAAAATTATTATACTGCTTACTGATACCGATATTTCGCTCCACTAAATCAGGAGTTATGATTTTATCTTTTTCTGAACGGGCGATTAACAACTTATCTAATTCCCCAGCCATACGACTTAAATCGGGTCCTACATAATCCGTCAACATGGCAGAGGCTTTAGAATCTATTTGTGTTCCTCGCTGTTTTACATAATCAACAATAAAACCGGGTAATTCACGCTCACGTATGGATTTTGATTCATATAAGATTCCTTTTTTACGAATTAGCGTTGCCACCTTCCGACGACGATCAAGAACACCGTGTTTATGACAGAAAACCAATAAAGTACTGGGGGCAGGATTTTGAAGGTAATATTCCAGATTATCCATATCCTTAATGCTTTGTGCTTCCTTGACGATTATTACTTGATACTTAGCCATCATGGGGTATCTCTTTGCAGCAGTTACTATCGTCGCCATATCGGTATCACCACCATACACAACAGTAAGATTAAATTCTTTCTCCTCTTCTGTTAGAATATGCTCTTCAAAGAAATCAGAAAGTTCATCAATATAATAACTCTCCTGCCCCATTAAATAATAAACAGGGAGATATTTTTTTGCACGTAATTGAGTTAATATTTCAAAATAGGTTATTTGCTCTTTAGCCATGATTTACCAATCAAATTTTAAATGACGTACGGTTTTCTTCTCATCAATAATCATACGTAGAGACTCCACACCAATACTTAGATGTTCGGTTACAAATTTATGAGTAACCATCGAATCACTTTTATCGGTTTTTACACCTTCGGGAAGCATAGGTTGATCAGAGACTAAAAGTAGTGCACCTACCGATATACGATTAGCAAATCCCACACTAAATAATGTAGCAGTTTCCATATCTACTGCCATTGCACGAGTAGAACGCAGATAGCTTTTAAATTCCTCATCATGCTCCCAAATACGCCGGTTGGTGGAATAAACTGTTCCGGTCCAATAATCCTTTCCATAATTCCTAATGGCTGACGATACTGCACGCTGCAACATAAACGAGGGTAATGCAGGTACTTCAGGCGCCATATAATCGTTAGAAGTTCCTTCTCCCCGAATACCTGCAATTGGTAAAATTAAATCTCCAACTTCAGTCTTGCCCTCTTTTATTCCCCCACATTTTCCTAGAAAGAGACAAGCTTTAGTTTCTATGGCACTTAATAAATCCATAATGATAGCTGCATTCGGACTTCCCATACCAAAATTAATGATGGTAATTCCATGGGCAGAAGCCGAACACATATTCGCATCATATCCTACTACCTCTACCCCAAAATGTTCGGCAAAGAGCTCTACATAATTTGTGAAGTTAGTAAGCAATATATATTCTTCAAAATCCTCTAATTTTCGTTTAGTGTATCTTGGTAGCCAATTTTTAACTATATCTTCCTTTGTTTTCATAAAAATGAATTAAGTTTGTGATAAGTACTTTATTAGTAATGACCGAGTATAGAACTCGGCATTACCTACAAAAATAGCAAATGTTAGCATTAAATTTGCCGGAATATCCAATAAAAGTAAAAGTCATCGATGGTAAAAAAAACATTTTTGACGAAATCCGCCGACAATATGTTGCACTAACTCCTGAGGAGTGGGTTAGACAACATTTTGTCCATTTTTTAATTCATCATAAAGGATACTCTAAATCACTTATGGGAAATGAGGTAATGGTAAATTTAAATAATCAAAAAAAACGATGTGATACAGTAGTCTACAACAACCGTTTAGAACCTTTGATGATCATAGAATACAAAGCACCCGAAGTAAAAATAACCCAAGAAGTATTTAACCAGATTTATCATTACAATATTGTATTACGAGCAAACTATTTAGTGGTCAGCAACGGCTTACAACACTATTGTTGCCAACTTGATTATGAAAAACAGAACTATCGTTTTTTAAAAGAGATTCCCTCTTACTTAGAATTAAAGAAATAAATAGCTGTAGCCAAAAAACCTCAAATTTATGACTGAAAAAGAGAAAGCAGCCAACGGATTACTTTATGATGCCAACTATGATAGAGAATTATTGAATGAACGTTCATATGCAAAAGAAATAGTTTATCAATATAATTTAACCTCGCCGGATAAAGGAAAAGAACGGATATCTTTACTTCAGAAATTATTGGGAAAATGTCCTGAAAAATTAAACATTGAACCTCCTTTTTATTGCGACTATGGGTATAACATTGAAATAGGTAATCATTTTTTTGCAAATATGAATCTGGTTATATTGGATGGAGCTAAAGTCATCATTGGGGAAAATGTTTTTATCGCTCCAAATGTAGCTATTTATACCGCAGGACATCCTTTTTCTATAACTCAACGCATTGAAGGCCTAGAATATGCTTATCCTGTATATATTGGAAATAATGTATGGATTGGCGGAAATGTGGTAATTCTTCCGGGAGTAACCATTGGAGATAATTGTGTGATTGGAGCCGGTAGCATAGTAACTAAAGATATTCCAACAAATACCATAGCAGCTGGTAATCCCTGTCGGGTATTGAGAAATTTAACTAAAGAAGAAATTTAATATATTTTGCGGGTAAAAATGCCATAATTAACTGTATCTTTGGAGCCTATATATCTATTTTTTGTAATAAAAAATAAAAATGCATCGGCACAAAGTGGTTATTTTTCTTTCTATTTTTTGTACTATGGTTGGATGTACTCTCCCTAAACAGAAAAAAACAGAGTATGAAAAGATGGAAGAATTAATAGATTCACTAGGCATACATACAATAGACAGTTTAGATTTTATTTCTATTCTACTGGAAAAAGAGTTATTATATGACAAGTATACACTAGAAGACCAATATAAATACCTAGATAAAGAACGAGAATTCCAATGGGATAAAATAAAAAATCGATTAGCTTATGCAGAGCTAATTCAAACAAAAAAACGAACATGGGGTGTATTACAAAATTATAAAAACAGAAACGGAGAAGCTGTAGTAGTTCCTAATTATGTACGTAACGCTTATGGAAGGGTATCAGATACGTTGGGCGTTGAACGCTATCAATCGGTTCCACTTTATTACGTAAATGATACCACAAAAGCTGTTCGATATGGACGGGATGGTTGGATAGTTGAAGTGCTTGATACGCTATCGGTAGACTTTATTACAGTGAAAGGAATTTCGTTTAATGAAACATGGAAAACACCAAAACGTTATTTGAAAATATTAGGAGATACCTTACTTTTTAACCAAATTATATTTGTGGATGTAACAAACCAAAATATTACAACAATAGAGAAACAGACATCTTATTGGTCTATTCGAAGTATGAATCCTGCCACTACAGGTAGGCATCGCCCTCCTTATGCACAAGAAACTCCTACCGGGCTTTTTCTCTTACAAGAAAAAAAACCTAAGATGCTCTATTTAAAAGATGGAAGTAGTGCATTAGGCGGATTTGCTCCCCACGCTAATCGTTTTACAAATGGCGCATATATTCATGGGGTACCGGTTGCACACCCCGGTCGTTCCATCATAGAATACAGCTATTCGCTAGGTACGACTCCCCGCTCACATATGTGTGTAAGGAATGCTTCTTCTCACGCACAATTCATATATGAATGGGGGCCGGTAAATCAAACCCTCATTTATATCATTGATTAAATTCTCTCTATGTTTAATTTCAAGTTAATATTAGCTTTTGCTCTTGTAATTTTATCTCTTCCCTTATCTAAAGATAAAAATTCCACCTTCAGTGATGAAAAACCTTGGCCTGCAGAAAGCTTGTTGCTCTATACTGAAATGGAATTGGATAACTTCATTACTTATGATGTGTTTAGATTAGCCTATTTGGGATTTAATAAAATTGAAAATAGAAAAAAAGAAATTCTTTCCATTGTGGATTTTAGCATGCCTTCCACAAAAAAAAGATTACTAGTGTTAGATATGGATTCACATAAAATTCTTTTTAATACTCACGTAGCGCACGGAAAAAATAGTGGTTGGAATTATGCTACTGCATTTTCAAACAAAGTCGGTTCCTATCAAAGCTCCTTGGGGTTTTATTTAACAGAAAATACCTATCAAGGAGGAAATGGGTACTCCTTAATTTTAGAAGGCTTGGAAAAAGGCTTTAATAATAAAGCTAAAGAACGTGCCATTGTAATACATGGAGCTAATTATTGCCAACCTAATGTCATTACCTCCAGTGGTCGTCTAGGCCGAAGTTATGGCTGTCCGGCTCTACCCCCTGCCCTCACTCGCCCCATAATCAATACAATAAAAGGAGGCTCTGTGTTCTTTATTTATGCAGAAGATTCCAAATATTTGGCCCAAAGTTCCTTTTTTAAACAATAAATAAGATTTGTTGATTCGTAATGGGATCTTTTCAAAAAAAGATGAAAAGAAAATAGGTCCCTGACAAACGATCAAAAGGTCTGGGTTAGAACCTTGAAGGGTCTGGGTTAAAAGGAGGGTCGGTCCCAGAC
>CAZFXK010000037.1:0-20554 GCA_964522975.1 uncultured Bacteroides sp.
TTGGTTTTGATTTTCTGTAATTAGCTTCTTTTTTTGTTAATGCATACTGTATAAGTGTCTTTAGTTCAATAGATTTTTAAATTTATATCGTATCTTTGTTCTCTGATTATGGAGAAGATGAGTGGTAAAAAAGCATATAATGATTTTCCTACTTTCCTAAAGCGATTCTTTCCCTACAAAGTCCAGAAGATCTCTATCAATGCAGGATTTACTTGTCCAAATAGGGACGGAACCGTAGGTTTAGGGGGGTGTACCTATTGTAATAATCAAACTTTTAGTCCAGCCTACTGTAAAACGGAAAAAACAATAACTCAACAGATAGAGGAGGGTAAATGCTTTTTTGAACACAAATATCCTTCGATGAAATATCTGGCCTATTTTCAATCGTACACTAATACTTACGATTCTTTTGAAGTATTAAAAGCAAAATATGAGGAAGCCTTATCAATTAAAGATGTTGTAGGCATAGTCATAGGAACCCGTCCTGATTGTGTTTCCGATGAATTATTGGCTTATCTTGGAGAATTAAGCAAAAAACAATTTGTTCTTGTAGAATACGGCATAGAAACTACATCCGATAAAACATTACAGAGAGTTAACAGGGGGCATTCTTTTGCTACAGTTGTTGAAGCGGTTGAGCGAACGTCTCAATCCGGCATACTAACGGGAGGACATGTTATCTTAGGTTTGCCCGGAGAAACAGAGGATTTCATACTCACCCAACCTGAGATACTCTCGAAATTACCTTTAAATATATTGAAACTACATCAGTTGCAAGTGATTAAAGGAACACGAATGGAAAAGGAATATGCTACTTCTCCACAAGATTTTCATATTTCCACTTTAGATGTTTATTTAAATCTTGTAATAGAATATTTAAAACGTTTGCGCCCCGATATGGTGGTTGAACGGTTTATTTCCCAATCACCTAAAGAATTAATTCTTGCTCCGGATTGGGGAATAAGAAACTATGAGTTTACAATGATGTTGCTGAATAAGATGAAGGAGAAAGAGGCTTATCAAGGCCAATTATACCCTAATTAATTAACTATAATTACGTGTAAAAATCAGTATAAATGAAAGATAGAACTAAAATTGCCGGAAAGATACATTATGTAGGAGTAAATGATAGAAATAAACCTCTATTTGAAGGTCTTTGGCCTCTTCCTTATGGTGTGTCGTATAATTCGTATTTAATAGAAGATGAAAAAGTAGCTCTGGTAGATACTGTAGATGTAGCCTTTTTTGAGAAATTTTTGAAGAAAATCAAAACTATCATAGGCGATCGCCCCATAGATTATTTAATAATTAATCATATGGAACCCGATCATTCAGGGGCTATTGGATTGATTAAAAAAGTGTATCCTGATATTACGATTGTAGGAAACAAATTAACTTTTGGTATGCTTGAAGGATTCTTTGGGGTATCAGATCAGTTGCAATTGATTAAAGATAAAGATTCGTTGGAGTTAGGATATCATACTTTGCGTTTTTATATGACTCCTATGGTGCACTGGCCCGAAACCATGATGACTTTTGATGAAACGGAAGGTGCTATTTTCTCCGGAGATGGTTTTGGCTGTTATGGTACCATAGATGGTAGCTTTTTAGATAGTCGTTTAAATACCTCTCATTTTTTTGGAGAGATGGAGCGTTATTATTCCACTATTGTAGGTAGATATGGAGCACAAGTTCAAAATGCATTTAAGAAAATTAACCCTTTGCCCATAAAAATAATCTGTTCAACACATGGCCCGGTTTGGACGGGAGATAATGTTGAAAAAGTAATTGCTACTTACGATCGGTTAAGTAAATATGAAGCATCCGAAGGGGTAGTCATAGCTTATGGTTCCATGTATGGAAATACGGAAGAAATGGCTGAGGTCATAGCCGAGGAATTGACGCTACAAGGTATAAAGAATGTGCGTATGCATAATGTAAATAATAGTAATGCTTCTTATATCTTAACCGATATTTTTAGGTATAAAGGACTTATCATTGGTTCTCCAACTTATAATAATTGTATTTATCCGGATATAGAGATGTTATTGTCTAAAATAAAAAATAGATTAATAAAAGATCGTTATGTGGGTTGTTTTGGCTCGTTCAGCTGGGCTGGAGGAGCAATAAAACAGATGATGACTTTTGCCGAAGAAGCAAAGTTGAAAGTAGTAGGAGATCCCGTTGAAGTGAAGCATTCATTGAAAGAAGATTCTGAAGAGGCTTGTAGAGTTTTAGCACGTCAAATGGCCGATCATCTTAAAAAAGATAGAAAATAATTTCCTTATAAAACAAAACATCAATGCGAGTTATTATCCAACCTGATTATCAACGTATGTCTGAATGGGCTGCTTATTACGTTGCTTTGAAAATTAGAAGGGCTCAACCTACAGCAGAAAATCCTTTTGTTTTAGGTTTGGCAACAGGTTCAACGCAGTTAGGGTTTTATAAAATTCTAATTGAATTAAATAAAAAAGGTTTGGTCTCCTTTCAAAATGTGGTGACTTTTAATATGGATGAATATGTGGGGTTGCCTGAAGAACATCCTGAAAGTTATTGCTCTTTTATGTGGGAGAATTTTTTTAATCATATTGATATAAAATCGGATAACATTAATCTTTTAGACGGGAATGCAGAAGATTTAGATGCTGAGTGTGTTCGTTATGAAAAGAAAATCCAATCTTATGGGGTTGATTTATTTATGGGAGGAATAGGTCCTAATGGACATTTTGCTTTCAACGAACCGGGTTCATCTTTGGGTTCGGAAACACGTATTAAAAGACTGACTAAAGATACTCGAATTGCGAATTCTCGTTTTTTTGATTATGATATGTCTCAAGTTCCTAAGCTTGCTCTGACTGTGGGGATTTGTACCGTATTATCAGCAAAAGAGGTGATGATTTTAGTGAATGGGGATGGTAAGGCGCGAGCATTAAAACATGCAGTAGAGGGTAGTATAACTCATATGTGGCCTATTAGTATGTTGCAATTGCATAAACGGGGTATTATTGTTTGTGATGATGTTGCCACTGACGAAATCAAGGTGGGAACCTATAAGTATTATAAAGATATTGAAGAGGAAAAATTAGACCCGGAGAAGATGTTGAACCAATTAGAACGTAGATGTAATTGTTAGGTTCTTTTAAGATGGGATATAATCAACAAGGAGTCGTTTACTAATCGTAATACGGCTCCTTGTCTGTTTTTAATTGTATGTGGTGATTGGATGAGGGTTAGTGTATTAATTCCCCCGCACCTTGTCGTACTATTTCAAAGTCGTTGTTGGTATAATCTACTATGGTAGATTCTAATACATGACCAACTCCACCATCAATTACTAAGTCGACTAAGTGTCCAAACTTTTCGTGAATCAATTCCGGATTAGTGACATATTCAATTTCATCACTAGGGTCGTAAGGGACAGTGGTTGTCATGATAGGTTCATCTAGTACCCTTGCAATCTCTTGTATGATAGGTT
Source organism: uncultured Bacteroides sp. (assembly GCA_964522975.1). Classification (GTDB taxonomy): domain Bacteria; phylum Bacteroidota; class Bacteroidia; order Bacteroidales; family Bacteroidaceae; genus Bacteroides_E. Next base: position 3,479 of record CAZFXK010000037.1, read on the forward strand.
CATCAGGCATACGGATACCTATTTCTTTCCGGTTTCTAAATATCTTAGGGAGTTTATTCGTACCGTTCAGTATAAAAGTGAATGGCCCGGGTAAATTCCGTTTCATCAGTTTAAATACAGAGTTGTCCATTTTTGCGAACTGACTGACACTACTTAAATCATAGCAGATTATTGAGAGATTGTTTTTTTGTACATCAATGCCTTTAATCTTGCAAATTTCTTCTACAGCCCTTTCTTTCATCGCATGACAGCCAATGGCATACCTAGTATCAGTGGGGTAAATAATTAAACCTCCATCGTTTAAGATGTCAATTACCTTCTGAATTTCTTCAGGATTGTTGTTTTTTTCATAAAGTTTTAACATCATAGTACTTATTTTTTTAGTTTTTTCTTTATGAGATCAAGAGCTTTCTCTGTAACTTGTTCTTCTATGGATGTTTCAACTGTGTCTTTTGTCGTTGAATCATTGATTTGGGTAGAATCTTTTTTAAGCCCTAATTTCTCACTTAACTTATCTTTTGCTTTATCTACTAATTTCTCGGTGGCTTGCTTTGCCATACTTTCTGCATCTATGCCAATGCTTGGTGATTGGAATGTTCCTCCAATCTTCAGGTCTAATGTTGTATAATCTCCTATCTTACCGGCTGAATCCGGAAGCTTAATCTTGCCTGAGTAATCTATTGTTTGATCCAGTCCCGTACTTCCAGATAAGTTCATAACATAATTTCCTAGTTTGATATCGAATGGTTGAGTAGATAAACGGCCATTCTCTATTTCAAAAGCTAAATTCATATCCTGAACTTGCATGTTTTTAAGTTCCGGTTTTTTTATTGCTGTTGCAATTTTATCTATTATGTCAACATTACTCAAGCTTAAATCTTTTGTTGATAAGCCTCCCTTGCCCTGTGTAGACTCAAAGATGGGAGATAGTTCTTCATTTAATAAGGTTTCAATATTTATGTTACCGGAAAATGAGCCTTTCAAGTTTTCAAAGATGGGAGCTAATTGTTTTACCATATCTAATGCTTGATAGGTTTCTGTAAAACTTAGGTCTGTCAGGTTAAAGCTTCCTTCAACTTTAGGTGTGCTGGCACTTAAGGCAGTAGAGTAGGAGGCATTCATACCTATTGTTCCCCCCATACCATTAAGTGATAGGTTACTCATATCTATTTTTTGATTATTGATGCGTAAATTGCCTTGTACATTAGCAAATGTCATTTTATTCAATAACACCTCTTTTAAATTAGCTGTCATTGTAAAGTCAATGTTTTTAGGAACATCAAAAGCCTGCAATGCCACACTATCTTCTTCCTGTGTTTCAGCTTCTTCTTCTTCAGGTGATATGAAGTCGTTTAAGTTTAGGTGGTTGGAACTTAAATTTACATTTCCTTTAATTTTGTCTCCTTTAAATACATAGCTTAGGTAGTTTTCTAGACGACTATCTAAGGTTACATCACTTTTACCTATTTGAGCTGTAGTCTCACTTAAATTTAAGTATTGTGGGGTAAATGTCAAAGTGGATTGGTTAATATTCACTTCAGGAAGACTGGGTAACATTAACTTCATATCCGTAAGTTTAATGTTTCCGGCAGCCTGAATTTTATCATATTGCTCTCTTTCAATATAAGACATTCTGCCTGTAAGGTTCAAGTCAGCATTAATGATGCCATTCAAATCCATATTGTCTAAAGGATATACTTGTTCTATAACGCCAAGATCGATTGTCCCTTTAGCTTGAGCAGAAAAAGCGGCATCACTAACGGGAGTCTTTATATTTGCTGTTAAATTAAAAGGATTACCGGCCATTCTAAAGCTGAGCGGCTGAATGGCTATTTTTGTTAAATCAGCATTCCCTCCCGGATTTTCTATGATTGCGTGTACATTTATCTGATCTACCCCTGCAGGAAGTGAAGGATATTGAAACTGGGCATTATTGACTTGAATTTCTGCTTTAAATTGGGGGATTAAATTATCTGTTAGTTTTCCTTTGGCAAAGGCTGTTAAAGAGGCCTCTCCGTCTGTTTTCAATTTTTTGAAATCTGTAGTATAGATTGCGGGAATTAAGGAAAGCAACTCTTTAAAACCTACTTTATTGGTATTTAGCTTAATATCCATTTCCGTAGCATCATCTAGAAGCGCTACCCAACCGTCTAAGTCTGCTTGAATTGCATTTAAGCGAATCTTATTTTCTTTTAATGTAAACTTACTGTTTTTGAGATCTGCATCAATATTCATTTGGGCTTCTATGTTGGCATTGTTAAGCACCATTAGATTACCCGTTCTATAGCTTAAATTTTCAATGTCTCCCTTGAATTGAATGGTGGTGAAGTCGTCTGATAAATTGCCGGATGCAATTGCATTAAAATTAGAGATTCCGGCCCATTGATTCCCCGCCTGGTCATCATAAATAATATGGATATTCTTTAAGCTGAGTTTTTTCAATTGAATATTAAAAGAGGACTCTTCTGTAACCTCTTCAATTTCTTCAGCGGCATCATCATCTTTTAAAATATCCCAATTCACTTTACCATCCGGAAGAATTATGGCTTTAAGCTGCGTATCTTTAACTTCAATTTTAGAAATGTCATATTCATCACCAAAAAGAGAGAGTAAATCAATGACGCCTGTTACTTCTTTAGCTTGAATTAGTGTATCATTTTCAAATTCATCACTACCTTTCAGCCAAAAGTCCTTTAATGAGATGGAGGCTTTAGGGAAGTTCTTAAATAAACTAATGTTCAGGGTATTGAAGTCAAAGGAACCATTAATCATCTTATTCCCTTCACTTTTCACAATGTCTTTTATCTTACCTTGAAAAGCAAAAGGTAATACTATCATTATCACTAATAAGATTGCGAAAATGATTCCAATAATTTTAAACGTTTTTTTCATGATTCTTATAAAATGTTTTTATTCTACTATTCTACAATGTATAACAAAACTAGGGGGATTTTGTTATTGAATAAAAGATAGAAATACTATCTATTCTTTTTCTTTTTTAACTTAATGGCCCTATTCCACTGGATTTCTGCCTCTTCTTCTTTTCCTGCATGATGTAAAGCATTGCCAAAGAGTTGATGCGCCTGAGCATGTTGAGGATTTAATGTTGTGGCTTTATCAAAATCTGATACTGCATTATCGTACATTTTAAGTTTCATCCAGAGCTTTCCTCTGTTGTATATTGCTTTAAATAAATGAGGTGTTTTATTTATGACCTGATTAAAAATAGATAAAGCTTGATGATACTCTTTTAGGTTCATTAAAGTAACCCCTTTTCTTACCCAAGCATCAGCGTAATCAGGATAAAGTTTTATTGCTTTATCATAATTTGCTATGGCAGCTTTTGAATCTTTGGCTTCAGTTATGCAAGCATTCCCCATCATATAATATTCTTCAGCAAACTTTTTCAGGCTCTCATTTTGTTGTTGAAGCTGCTTTTTTAATGCTTTGTTTTGTTCTTTGAGCTGATTGATAATGTTTAATTTGCGTTGAATGTATCGTTTTATTAACGGTTTTTCTAAGTCATTTCGAGTATGCATTGCTCTAAAAACTGCATTTAGCGTTGTTTCAAAATCTCCTTTGTCAAACGCGTGGATAGCTTCAATGTAGGCCATATCTGCTCCTGCTTCTTCCATTGCTTTCGTTAAGGTCTGTTCATTGTTGAAATTCTTTGCAAACTCTGCAATGGCCGGATGAACAAATATATCAGCTCTGCTTACAGGCTTTTTGAGGTAAATGCCCTCTAATGAGGTACACCGGCTTAGCGCAACATAAGTTTGTCCTCCTGCAAATACACCACCTGAAAAATCGATGATGGCTTTTGAAAAGGTTAGCCCTTGACTTTTATGAACCGTTATGGCCCATGCCAGTCGGATGGGGAATTGGGTGAATGAACCTAGTTCTTCCTCCTCAACAATTCTTTTCTCTTCATTATATTTATAACGGATGTTTCGCCAAGAATTGGGGGTAACATCTACTTCTATACCCTCTTCTGTTATAATTGTTAGAATTCCTTTTTTGTCTATTGCACTAATAACCCCTAGAGTGCCGTTTACCCACTGTTTGTTTACATCATTTTTGATGAAGATGATTTGTGCTCCCAGTTTTAAGGTTAATTCCTCAGAGGTGGGGAGACTATTGATTGGAAAATCTCCGGAAATTTTACCCTTAAAAACTTCTTTTTTACCAGATAAGTTGTCTAATTTTAATTGATTGATTCTGTCTACCGTATCCCGTCGTGTAGCTAAAGTTATATGCATCTGTTTATCTTCTTCCTCATGAATTGTTCCATAACGTGTGTTTAGTAACTGTAAGTCCTTAGCATTCACTTGATTGGTTCGGATATTATCTAATACTCTAATGAAATGAGGATCGTTTTGGCGATATACTTTTTGAAGCTCAATGGATACAAGTTCCATTTGATGAAAAACTTTAGCAGAAAAGAAAAATGGGGATTCGTAAGCTCTATTAAGAATCTCTTTATCGTTCGCTTTTACCACCGGTTCTAATTGAAATACATCACCAATTAGTAAAACCTGTTTCCCACCAAAGGGTAATCTGAGATTTTGAGAATAAACCCGGAGAATACGATCAATGGCATCAATGGTATCAGCTCTAACCATAGATATCTCATCTATGATGATTAATTCTATCTCTTTAAGAAGTTTCCTTTGGTCCTTATTATATTTAAAAAACTCGTGAATACGTCCCTTGTGCAGACTTAAATTAGCATCATTGGGCAGAAGGGGATGAAAAGGAAGACGAAAAAAGCTATGTAAGGTGCTACCTCCAGCATTAATGGCTGCAATACCTGTTGGGGCAAGTACAATGTGTTTCTTTGTAGTTTGCTCACAGATATATCTTAAGAAGGTAGACTTACCGGTTCCGGCTTTTCCTGTGAGAAAAATGGATTGGTTGGTGTGTTTTACCAACTTAAGTACGGTTTGTAACTCTTTGTTTTTTATGTCTATGCTTTGACTTGACATGGTTTTCTTCGTCGAATCTTATAAAGGATTTTTAAATAACCTCAAATTTTTTCAATGCATTCCAAACCCCATCTTCATCTACTGATGTGGTTACATGATCGGCAATTTCTTGTACTTTTTTTCTTGCATTACCCATAGCTACACCTACTTTAGCATGTTTTATCATACCTATATCATTTCCTCCATCTCCAATGGCAAGTGTTTCATCTAAGCTGATGTTAAAATAATCAATGATGACGTCAATGCCTTTTTGTTTGGTGTTCCCTTTTGCTGTAATATCCACAAAATCAGGATGCCATCTTCCCGGTTCAATATTGGATAGCTGAGAGAGTATCTCCAGTTCCTCTTCCTCGGTAATGAAAGGGGTGATTTGATAAATCTCTTTGTTAATGGCTTCATTTAATGAGACTTCCGGAAAGGGGGAAACATTCAGTTGCTTTTGGAATACTTCATTGACCAACTCATTCATCTGGGCAACTACCATATCATGTTCTCCTACAAAAATAGTGGCAAATCCTCTTTGTTCTGCTTCATCTGCTATTCTCTCCACATCCTGGTGTGGTATGTTGTTTTTATATAAAATTTTATCCTGTGTAAAGCAATAAGCTCCGTTCATGGTTATGAAACCATCAATCAAATCATCTCCTAGAGCTCCAAGATTATTGATTATGGCTTTGGGCCTACCCGTAGCTATAAATATGTGAGCCCCTTTGTTTTTTGCTTTATGTAATGCATCTATTGTAGATTCAGGTATTGTATGTGTTTCAAAACTGACCAATGTTCCGTCGATGTCTAAAAAAATTGCTTTAATCATTCTATTATACTTATGTTATCATTTACTACAAAAATAAGTTTTAATCTATTAAATGTCGATTATCTTTTAATAATAGTGGTTAATTTAATGAAAGGGATGAGTTTTTTGTTTAGATGTATTATGTGAATATAAGTTAAATTTGACTTACAGGCAAAGGGTCCCAGACCGATGCCTCGTAGGTCCCAGACAAAGAGTGCGTGGGTCCCAGACCTTTTGCCCTTTGGTCTGGGATCGGAGTGTTCCGTTTGCAATGAGGTTTTTGTAAAGACTATGATTGGTTATCTCTTTGAAAAAATACATTTAATTTTTCTCTTAAAGTTTCCGAAAAGCTTATCTTTGGGGTTGATGACAAAAATCTAGTTATTATGCATTACGACTTCAATAAATCAATCAATCGATGGGATACTGATTGTATAAAGTATGATTCTCTTGACATTATGAAAGATAGGAGTAATATTATTCCAATGTGGGTTGCCGATATGGATTTTCAAACTCCCATGCCTATTTTGAAATCTATTCAAGAGAAATTAGATCTCGGAATATTAGGGTATACACTGATTCCCGATGAATGGTATGATTCAATAATTCGTTGGGTTTACAGGCGTTTTAATTATACCATTTTCAAAGAAGAAATTATTTTCTCCCCTGGTATAGTGCGTGGAATTGCTTTTGTAATTCAGTGTTTTACAGAACCTTCTGACTCTATTATGATAATGTCTCCGGTTTATCCTCCTTTTTTCAATATATCATTAAAAAATAAAAGAAAGGTTGTGTACCATTCGTTAAAGTTGGATAATGGAGAAGTTAGAATAGATTTTGAACGATTTCGGGAAGATATACAAGGATGTAAGCTGTTGATATTATGTAATCCTCATAATCCCGGGGGAAGAGTTTGGACACAAGAAGAGTTGGCTTTGATTGCTGAGATTTGTACTGAGAATAAGGTTCTAGTTCTTTCTGATGAAATACATGCCGATTTAACCCTTCCCGGAAATAAGCACACTCCATATTTTAAATCCTCTCCTTTAGCTAAGGCAAATGGTATTGTTTTTATGTCTCCCAGCAAAGCCTTTAATATGGCCGGCTTAAGTAGTTCGTATGGAATTATTCAGAATGAAGGTTTATTAAAACAGTACAAGGAGTTTGTGAATGCTCTTGATGTAGATAGTGGTGGAATGTTTGCTTATAGAGCTTTGGTAGCAGCTTATGATGAGTGTGAGGAGTGGTTAAATCATCTTGTAACATACATTGAGGAGAATGTTACTATTTTGATTCATTACTTAGATCGGGAAATGCCCAAAATAAGATATATAAGACCTCAAGCTTCATTTTTAGTATTCTTGGATTGTCGCGAGTTACAATTTTCTGATGCAGATTTAAATGCTTTTTTCAAAGAAGCCGGTTTAATTTTAAATCCCGGTATTTCATATGGAAAAGAAGCCTCCGGTTTTATGCGTATAAACTTAGGTTGTACAAGGGATACGCTGTTAGAAGCCCTTGGAAGATTAAAAGTGGTTTATGATACGTATTTTTTAGCTGAAGAATAGGATGAGTGGAATTTTCATCTTCTAATATTGTAAGGCCATGGAGTTGAATCCATGGCCATTTTATTTCTGTTTGCTGATGAGTTGATTGTCTATGAAAGAGAGTATTTTTTCTTCTTCTTCAGGGTGGAACCAATTTATTTCAGGATCGCGTTTAAACCAAGTCATCTGCTTCTTTGAGTAAACACGGGTATTACGTTGTATTTTTTGAATGGTAAAGGGTAAGTCCCATTCACCTGCAATGTATTTGAATAACTCTTTATATCCAACGGTATTTAAGGAGTTGAGATGTCTTTTATGAAATACTTTCCTGGCTTCTTCTATGACTCCAAGTTTAATCATTTCTTCAACTCTTTGATTGATTCGGTTATATAAATCTTCTCGATTGCGTTGGAGTCCTATTTTAAGGATATTAAAAGGTCGTTCTTTCTTTTTTTGGGTTCTAAAAGAAGAATAAGGCTTGCCGGTCATATAGCAGATTTCCAGAGCGTGAATAATTCGCTTATGGTTTTTAAGATCCACCTTGAAATAATAATCCGGATCAAGAAGTTTCAGCTCTCTTGTTAAGCCATCCAATCCCTCCTTTTCGTATTTTTTCTGCATGAATCTACGAGTATCTAAATCCACTGTAGGCATATCGTCAATACCTTTACATATAGCATCGATATAAAGCATGGATCCCCCGGTTAGAATAATGTTTGGATATTTGGGGAATAGTAATTCAAGCTTAATTAGAGCATCCACTTCATATTGAGCAGCACTATAATAGTCTGCCAAATCTAAGAATCCCACGAAATAATGTTCTATCCGGTTTAATTGTTCTTTCGTTGGAGCAGCAGTACCTATTGTAATCCCTTTATAAAGTTGTCTGGAATCGGCAGAGATAATACAAGTTTTTAGGTGTTCGGCAATACGCAAACTGAGTTCTGTTTTTCCTACACCTGTAGGGCCAATCAGAACTATCAGTGTGTTTTTTTTCATTTTGTCAACCAATCAACTAAACCTTTCAATTCTGTTTTATCTATAGGGTGTCATTTTCTTCCTCTTTCTCCTCAAATGGAGCTATCTCTTCTAAGTCGAAATCCACACTTCCATAGAAATCTTCATCTAAATCAACTGTGTTTTCTGGTACAACAATCTCATCTTCATCAAGAAATTGTTGTGGAGCTTTTCCTCTGGAACGCGTACATTTAGCTTCATTTAGAGATTTTCCGGGGATAATTTCAGTCAATTCTATGTGGAAACCTCTTTCATTTTCCAAGTCAAACACGTGCATTAACCTTTGATGTTCCTCTTCAAGGAAATAATTTAATGTAGTGTCTTCCATTAACCACGTATCAAACTCCGGATTATTATCTATTTCCTTTAGTAATACCTCATTCTCTTTGTCCCAGTATTGATCGCAGATGTAGAAGGCTGCATTAGATACTTCTGAATAATTAACAGAAGCAAAAATACTTTTATGTAAGGCTAAAAAAGTAGATTCAGAATCTATTTGTATATCTCTGACAAAACCCTCAGTCTCTTCAGAAATTATTGTAAACTTATAAATCATAATTTGTTTGTTATAATTTTGTTTATGCTGTAAAAATAGTAAAAAAAAGAAAAAGACCCTATGGTTTGGTCTTTTTATAAAAAGGGGGCGTAAAAATACGCCCCCTTTCAATAATATTCTAAAAAAGAATTATCCTATAATGCCTCGCTTTGAGTTTCGGATAAAGTCTGTGATGTAACGAATTTCTTCTGTCATCGGTAATTCTGCTTCTATCTTATCTAATGCCTCCTTGCGATTTAATCCTTGCTGATATATGATGCGATAGGCATCGTGAATGGAATTAATGGCTTCATTAGAAAAACCCCTTCTTCGTAAGCCAATGGTGTTAATACCACTATACCGAATAGGATCTCTGCCTGCAATGATGTAGGGAGGTATGTCTTTGCTAAATCTTGCTCCACCTTGAAGCATTCCATATCCCCCAATATGGCAAAATTGATGCATTAAAACACCAGCACTAACAATTGAGTGATCATCAATAATAACTTCTCCAGCTACTTTGGTTCCATTGCCAATGATGCAATCATTTCCAATAATGGCATCGTGTGCTATGTGTACGGTTTCCATTAATAGGTTGTTGCTTCCAATAATGGTTTTGCCTTTAGCAATTGTACCTCTATTAATGGTTACATTTTCTCGAATCAAGTTATTATCTCCAATTTCAGCAATTGTCTCTTCTCCGGCAAACTTTAAGTCTTGAGGAATGGCTCCAATTACTGCGCCAGGAAATATGGTATTTCCATTTCCTATTCTAGTGCCATAGAGAATGCTTGCGTTAGGCATGATTTTATTATTGTCTCCAATGATTACATTCTTGTCGATATAAACAAATGGAGCAATTTCGACATTTTTTCCCAATTTTGCTTCAGGATGTACAAAAGCTAGAGAATTTATCATATCATGTGGTTATTTATTTTTACTAATTTGAGCCATGAATTCGGCTTCACAAACAATTTTTTCTCCAACAAAAGCATATCCTTTCATTGTTGAAATGCCTCGTCGAATAGGGGCTAGAAGTTCAACTTTGAAAAGTAAGGTGTCTCCCGGTACTACTTTTTGTCTAAATTTGACATTGTCTAATTTTAGGAAATAAGTAGAATATCTTTCCGGCTCATCTAGTTGATTCAGTACTAATAATCCTCCAACTTGTGCCATGGCTTCTACTTGTAGAACACCAGGCATAACAGGTTCTTCGGGGAAATGTCCCAAGAAGTGCGTTTCGTTAGCCGTAATATTCTTTATGCCAACAATATAGTTTGCACCTATCTCTATTACTTTGTCAACCATTTGAAAAGGATAGCGATGCGGAAGAAGCTCACGAATACGATTGATGTCCATTACAGGTGGTTTATTGCAATCATAAACAGGAGCCTGAATTTCATTCAGTCGAATCGCTTTTCTCATCTGACGAGCAAATTTATTGTTTATGGTATGTCCGGGACGAGTTGCAATAATCCTGCCTTTTATAGGTTTTCCAATAAGAGCTAAATCGCCAATGACATCTAATAATTTATGGCGAGCACATTCATTAGGCCAAACTAAAGGCTTTGTATTGATATATCCCAATTTTTCTGCATTCATGTGGGGTACACTCATTACATCTGCCAGTTTGTTGAAATTGTCTTGTGACATTTTTCGCTCATAAATAACAATGGCATTATCAAGGTCTCCTCCTTTGATAAGCCCTGCTTTTAATAAAGGTTCAATTTCTCTAACAAAAACAAATGTACGACTCCCTGCAATTTCAGTCGCAAAGTCGTTCATGTTTTCCAAGGTTGCATATTGATTGGGAATTATGCTTGAATCGTAAGATATGAGAACATTAAGACTAAAGTTGTCATCAGGAAGAACAATAATTGAAGATCCTGTTTCTTCATCTTTGAATTCTATCTTTGATTTTATGATATAAAAATCTTTTATGGCATTTTGATCAACTGTCCCTACTTTTTGAATCTCTTCCACAAAATATTTTGCACTTCCATCTAAAATAGGAAATTCAGGACCATTTACTTGAATCAGACAGTTATCTATTCCTAATGCATACAAAGAAGCCATGCCGTGCTCAATAGTACTTACTTTAACATCCTTTTTTGCAATGACTGTACCTCTTACAGTATCTATAACGTTATCTGCTATAGCGTCTATAATTGGTTGACCTTCTAAATCCGTCCGTTGAATTTTATATCCATGATTCTCTGGTGCCGGATTAAATGTTACTGTTAAATCCAGTCCAGTATGAAGACCTTTCCCACTTAGTGAAAAGCTATCTTTCAATGTTTTTTGTTTCAACATGGGTATTTTATTTTATTTTATTTTTTAATTCATTTAATTCTTTGCGTAGTTGGTGAAGTTCCTTGTACATGTCAGGAAGATGTTTAAACGCTGCTGAAGATTTGAAGAATTTTTTAACATCAAAAGCTGGTGATCCTAATATTTGTTCTCCTGCTTTTACATTGCCAGGAATGCCTGCTTGCGCACCAATTCCTGCCCGATCACCAATGTTTATGTGTCCTGCAATCCCTGCTTGTCCTCCAAACATACACCATTCTCCAATCTTAGTAGACCCGGCTATGCCAACTTGAGCAGCCATTACTGTGTGTGAGCCGACAACATCGTTATGGGCGATTTGGATTAAATTATCCAGTTTAACGCCTTTATGTATTGTTGTAGCACCCATAGTAGCCCGATCAATGCAAGTATTCGCTCCTATTTCTACGTCATCCTCAATAATTACTATTCCTATTTGAGGAATCTTATCATATCCTTTTGCTGTTGGAGCAAAACCAAATCCATCAGCCCCAATTACAGCTCCTGAATGAACAACGCAGTTATTGCCTATTTTGCAACCATGATAAACGGATACATTTGAATATAAAAGGGTGTTTTTTCCTATCGTTGAATTTTCACCTATATAACAATGTGGATATATTTGAGCTTCATCTTCAATTACGGCCCCTTTTCCTATGTACACAAATGGGGCAATATATACATTTTTGCCAATTTTTGCACTTTCTGCAACTGATGCCAAAGGATCAATTCCTTTGAGTTTAGGCTTTTGTTGCTCATATATGTTCAATAGTTTAGCTAGACTATCATATACATCATCTACTCTTATTAACGTGCTATGAATTTCGTCTTCAGGTTCAAATTCTTTACTAACAAGTACAATCGTTGCTTTTGTTGTATATATATAATTAGAGTATTTTGGATTAGCGAGGAATGTAATTGAGCCGGGAGTGGCTTCTTCAATTTTTGCGAAAGTATTTACAGTTGCGTTCCTATCCCCATACACTTCTCCCTCAATGAAAGAAGCTATTTGCTTTGCTGAAAATTCCATAATATGTGTTTGTAACTCAGTTAAATTCTTCTAAATTATGAGTGTTGGAGTACAAATAACGGACTTTTTTTTAATATATCCTTATTGTTTACTAAGAATTTGTATTTTACTCATTGAATCTATAATGACAAAGATAGTATTTTTTCGCTCTTTTTGATAGTAAAGCGATGTTTAGCATCTCTGAGGCTTCTGCTATATTTTTAATTTCCCCATTATTATATAAGATGTCTATGCTGTCATCTGCTGGGTTATACATATCTTTTTCTATCCCTTCACATGCTACTAAGTATTGTGCATCATCTGGTGTGATATTCAATTTTTGGCTTATTATGTCTATGAAATCCTCTTTTTGATTGGAAGAAATAGGGGTAGATTGAATTTTAACTTTGAATAGTTTACGGTTAATCAAACCTTGGCTTAAGAGTGATAGAATTTTGTCCGGATGACTACACCAGACTTTAAGAGAAGTCCAAATATCATTGTCGTCAAGTTGAGTAAAGTTATTCAATGCGGTAGGTGATTCAAAAAAGTTATCCTTATTAATGTCGTTATATAAAAAATAGTGTAATGCCGGTGAAGCAAATAACTCTACTCCTCGGCTTGCCAACTTCTTTGCCCTGAGTAAAGTGTTAATAAGCATCCGTTCATAAGCCACGGAGGTTTTGTGAAAATAAACCTGCCAATACATGAGTCTTCTAGCCATTAAGAAGTTCTCTATAGAGTAAATGCCTTTTGAATCTACAACTAATTGATCTTCCTTTATGTTCAGCATTTTAATGATGCGGGCAGAGCCAATATTTCCTTCAGTAACACCTGTGTAAAAGCTGTCACGTCTTAGATAATCTAATCGATCCATATCTAGTTGCCCATTTACTAACTGGTTTAGAAAGGGTTTAGGGTATTCGTTCTTGAAGATTTGGATAGCTAAAGCTAATTGTCCTTTAAATTCTTTATTCATTTGCTCCATGAGAGCCAATGAAATGTCTTCGTGTGAAATTCCGGTAGCCAAGGTGTGTTCTAAAGTATGAGAAAAGGGACCATGCCCTATGTCATGTAGTAATATGGCTGCTTGTACTGCTTCTGATTCTGTATCAAAGATGAATGCTCCTTTTGCTTTTAATTGAGAGATGGCTTCACTCATTAAATGAAACGCGCCTAATGAATGTTGAAAACGAGTATGTTGTGCACTAGGATAGGTTACAGAAGAGAGTCCTAATTGCTTTATTCGAGTTAAACGTTGTAGTAAAGGATGTTGTACAATTCTTGATAGGAGTCCTTCAGGGATTGTAATAAATCCAAAAACGGGATCAATGACAACTATTCTTTTGTACTTCATCCTAGATAATCTATTTAATGTATTGATTTAATAATAAATCCATCTGTTGTTGTAACATTTTCGCAGCATTTTGAGCTTCCTTAGCAAAGTTTTCTGTGTTGTCTGCATAGATAATACCTCGAGAAGAATTGACCAGTAACCCACATCGCTGATTCATTCCATACTTACATACTTCTTCTAAAGAGCCACCTTGCGCACCTATTCCGGGAACCAATAAGAAAGAATCGGGTGCTTTTTTTCTGATGTCTTTAAACATTTTCCCTTGTGTAGCTCCTACGACATACATTAATTGGTCTTTTGTACCCCAATATTGAGATTTTTCCAATACTGTTTCAAAAAGTCGGTTGCCCTCCGCATCTTCTATGAATTGAAAGTCTGAAGAACCCCTGTTGCTGGTTAATGCTAGTAGTATTACCCATTTTTTCTCATAACTTAAAAAAGGCTTTACGCTATCTTCTCCCATATAAGGGGCTACGGTTACGGCATCAAATTTTAAGTTTTCAAAAAAAGAAGCGGCATACATGGTTGACGTGTTACCTATGTCTCCTCTTTTTGCATCAGCAATGAGAAATTGGTCGGGATAGTTATCTTTAATATAGTTAACTGTTTTTTCTAATGCCATCCAGCCTTTGATTCCTAAATATTCGTAGAAAGCCAAGTTTGGTTTGTATGCTATGCAATAGTTCGCTGTAGCATCAATAATGGCTTTATTAAATTCAAATATGGGATCCTCCTCTTGAAGTAGATGTTTGGGTATTTTTTTTAGATCAGTATCTAACCCCACACATAAGAAGGACGCTTTCTTTTGGATGTTTTCAAAAAGTTCGTTTCTTGTCATTTTTTGTATGAATAAAAAGTCTGATTATAATTCACTTTCTTTTAGTCGCTCCGTATTTTCTGCCACAATTAACTGATCAATCAAATTTTGAATGTTTCCACCCATGAAATCTGCTAAGTTGTGGGTAGTATAATTAATGCGATGATCGGTTATTCTGCCTTGAGGGTAGTTGTATGTTCTAATCTTGGCAGATCTATCGCCGGTAGAGACCAATGATCTTCTTTTTTCTGAGCGTTCTTGGTGTCTCTTTTGATATTCCATTTCATATAAACGGGATCGTAATATCTGCAAGGCTTTTTCTCTGTTTGAATGTTGTGATCTTCCCTCTTCACAGACTACGACTACCCCGGAAGGCTTGTGTGTCAATTGTACTTTAGTTTCTACTTTGTTTACGTGTTGGCCTCCGGCACCACCGGATCGGGCTGTTTGAAACTCTAAATCTGCCGGATTAATTTCTACGTCTACTTCATCTGCTTCCGGTAAGACGGCTACTGTAACTGCAGAAGTGTGAATCCGCCCTTGAGATTCAGTTTCCGGTACCCGTTGAACTCGGTGTACTCCTGATTCATATTTCAGCGTTCCATATACATTATCTCCTGATACAGAGAATATGATTTCTTTAAAACCACCGGCGGTCCCTTCGTTTAAATTGTTTATTTCAATTGTCCATCCCTTGTTCTCACAATATCTTGAGTACATTCGAAATAAATCTCCTACAAAAATTGCAGCCTCATCTCCTCCGGTGCCTCCCCTGATTTCAACAATTGCATTTTTCTCATCTTCCGGATCTTCCGGAATTAATAGAAGTTTTATCTTCTCTTCTAATTCCGATAGCATTCCTTGACTGCCCTCTATCTCCTCTTTAGCCATTTCCCGAAGGTCTTGGTCTTTCTCATTCTCTAGTATCCTTTTACCTTCTTCAATGTTGTTTAAATGTTGTACATATTCAGACTGAACCCTTAATATGTCTTCCAGCTCTTTGTACTCTTTTGTTAAACGGACAAATCGTTTTTGATCTGAAATAACATTTGGATCAGTAATGAGTGTTGACACTTCCTCAAAGCGTACAGCTAAATCATTTAGTCTATTTAATAACTTGTTTTCTTTCATAAATTAGTAGGTAAAATCTCCAAATTCACTCTGAATTTGTAATTCTTTCTTTTCACTTTTTTCGACATATCCTATGATTTGTGCCTGAACATTAAAAGAGTTGGAGATATCAATAACTTGTTGTGCATATTCTTTAGGGAGATAAACTTCCATTCTATGTCCCATGTTGAATACCTTATACATTTCTTCCCAAGAGGTTTTACTCTGCTTTTGTATTTCTCTGAAAAGAGGAGGTAGTGGTAAGAAGTTGTTTTTAACTACTCTTAGGTTGTCATTGATGAAATGTAATATCTTAGTTTGGGCTCCACCTGTGCAATGAATCATTCCATGTATTTTAGGCGCTATAGCATCTATGACATTCTTAATGATGGGGGCATAGGTTCGGGTAGGAGACAGAACGAGTTTTCCTGCATTAATGGGGGCGCCATCAACTCTATCCTCTAATTTTAAGTTTCCTGAATAAACTAAATCCTGAGGGACAGCTTTGTCATAACTTTCAGGATATTTATCCGCCAGATAATGAGCAAACAAATCGTGTCGTGCAGAAGTTAATCCATTACTACCCATACCTCCATTGTATTCTTTTTCATAAGAAGCTTGTCCGTATGAGGATAGACCAACAATGACATCACCATCTTGAATGTTTGCATTATCAATAACTTGAGAGCGTTTCATCCGACAGGTAACTGTGCTATCCACAATAATGGTACGAACTAAATCTCCTACATCTGCTGTTTCTCCACCTGTAGGATATACGCCTATTCCCATGGCTCGCAATTCCTCTAACAATTCATCTGTTCCTTGAATAATAGCTTTAATGACTTCTCCCGGGATAAGATGTTTGTTTCTTCCAATAGTTGAAGAAACCAATATATTGTCAACTGCTCCAACACAAAGTAAATCATCAATGTTCATGATTAAAGCATCTTGTGCAATGCCTTTCCATACCGAGAGATCCCCGGTTTCCTTCCAATAAAGATAAGCAAGAGAGGATTTTGTGCCTGCTCCATCTGCGTGCATTATGTTGCAATATTCCGGGTTACCCCCTAAGATATCTGGTATTATTTTACAGAAAGCTTGTGGGTAAAGGCCTTTATCTATGTTTTCTATTGCATTATGGACATCTTCTTTTGATGCACTAACTCCACGCATCATATAACGTTGTTTGTTCATTTTGAATTTTTGTGTTTGATGGATAACAAAAATACTTCTTTTTTCTTTGCTTATCAATAAAAATGAAGTAGTAATCCTCTAAAAGAATTCACCTTTAGAGGATTATATATAGTCTAATAATAGTTTGGATAAAGGTTTGGTATATTAGAATTCAACAGTAGGAGCTTTTTCCGTACCCGCTTCTGCTTCAAAATAGCTCATTTTAGAGAATCCGAATATTCCGGCTATGATGTTTTTAGGGAAACGGCGAATCTGCGTGTTATAATTCTTAGCTGTTTCATTAAACTCTCTACGAGCAACACTGATTCGATTTTCAGTGCCTTCTAATTGCGCTTGTAGCTCTAAGAAGTTTTGATTTGCTTTTAAATCAGGATAGCTTTCTGA
>CAZFXK010000038.1:0-20342 GCA_964522975.1 uncultured Bacteroides sp.
TTTATTCAATTCTGCAATTTTTTCATATAAGATAGTATTTGCAATCTCTAACGTCTGGCGGTTTTTCTCTTTTATAATTAAATCTGTTTCTACATTTAAGTATAACCTAAGAAAATCATATTGACGTTTTCCATTTTGATATAAATCCAAATATAAGGAGAGAGAATTAGAAAGTCTTTTTGCTCTTAATTTAATTGGCTCTTTGGGCTGATTTTTTAGCCTCTTTTTTTCTAATTCTGTGAGTTTTGGAAAGTAGCCGCTTTGTAATTCATCGACTGTTTTGAAGAGTTTTTGTACTTTTCTTGCCATAAATGCACCTTGTTTTTTGCTATTTTAATTTGTTACCTCTACAAATATAAGTATTTAGTTTCAAAACGAGTAACAAACCAGTAACAAAAGGTGCATAAATAACAGTAAAACAAAAGAAAAAACAAGATAAGCTATATAGTATAAAAACAAAAGGAAACCCCTTATTTATAGGCGTTTCCTTTCTCTTTTTTATGTTTTATTATCTCTTGAAAAATCGTTTAGGTGGTCAAAACCAGTCAGCCCCAATATTTTTTACTTACTTAATAATAACGCTTTATTATTAAAAATAATCATTAAGTAGATAAACCCCTATCTACTTATAATAGAATGTACAAAGATAACTATTTTATTTATAATTCTAATTCTTCTTTTAAGTATTTTGAGGTATATCCTACTCCACTTAAAGCAATATCTTCCGGAGTTCCACTACAAAGGAGCCTTCCTCCTTCTTTTCCTCCTTCCGGACCTATGTCTATAACATAATCGGCCATTTTTATAACATCTAAATTATGTTCTATCACAATTACCGTGTTGCCCTTATCTACTAATTTATTCAGAACCTTTAGTAACACACGAATATCTTCAAAATGTAAACCCGTAGTGGGTTCATCTAAGATATAAAGGGTATTCCCCGTATCACGCTTAGCCAACTCAGTAGAAAGCTTTACTCGCTGACTCTCTCCTCCTGACAAGGTTGTGGATGATTGTCCTAATTTAATATAACCCAAGCCCACATCTTGCATCATCTTTATTTTTGGAAGAATTTGCGGTATGTTTTCAAAGAATTCCACTGCTTGATTAATAGTCATATCTAATACATCGGCAATTGATTTTCCTTTAAACCGCACCTCAAGAGTTTCTCTATTATAGCGCTTACCATGGCACACTTCACAAGGAACATAAACATCCGGTAAAAAATTCATCTCAATTGTTTTATACCCATTACCCAAACAAGCTTTACATCTACCTTCTGCTACATTAAACGAAAATCGGCCAGCTTTATAACCTCTTATTTTCGCTTCGGGAAGTTCAACAAATAATTTTCTTATATCAGAAAATACCCCGGTATAAGTTGCCGGATTTGAACGCGGAGTTCTACCTAAAGGAGACTGATCCACAGTTACCACTTTATCAACAGACTCTATCCCTTTTATTGAATCATAGGGTAAAGGATCTTTTATTGAACGATAAAACTTCTTAGATAGAATAGGTTGTAATGTTTCATTTATTAATGTCGATTTTCCACTACCGGATACACCCGTAACACAGATTAATTTACCCAACGGGAATTCTACATCTATGTTTTTTAAGTTATTCCCCTTAGCCCCATATATCCATAAAGACTCATTACTCCCTTCTCTTCTCTTCTCAGGAACTTCTATTTTTTTGTTTCCATTCAGATATTTCGAAGTAAGTGTTTGTGTTTTAACCATTTCTTCAGGTGTGCCCGAAAAAACAATTTCTCCACCTAATCGCCCGGCTTTTGGTCCTAAATCAATAATGTAATCGGCAGCTAACATCATATCTCTATCATGTTCAACCACAATCACAGTATTTCCTAAATCTCTTAATTTTTTCAACGAATTAATCAATCGGATATTATCCCTTTGATGAAGACCAATACTCGGCTCATCTAAAATATAGAGAACATTAACTAATTGAGACCCTATTTGAGTTGCTAAACGAATACGTTGGCTTTCTCCTCCTGAAAGAGTCATTGAAGGACGACTTAATGATAGATATTCCAATCCTACATCTAATAAAAATCGTAAACGTGTTTTTATCTCCTTTACTATTTCAGAAGCTATTTTCTTTTGTCTCTCTGATAAAAAAGGATCAACATTAGCTAACCATTCATAGAGTTCTGAAATATCCATAGCGGAAAGTTCGCTAATGTTTTTATCATGAATTCTAAAATGCAATGCCTCCTTATTTAACTTAGCCCCATTACATTCCGGACAGACTGTGGTTCTAGAAAACTGATCTGCCCATCGTTGAGCTCGTGCAGAAGTGTCTTTTTCCTGCATCATTTTTATATAGTGAATCACTCCTTCAAAGGTGGTAAAAAAGTCGGATGAAGTACCAATTACCGATGAGCGAATACGAATTCTTTCATCAGCACCATATAATATTTCATCAACTACACCTGAATTTAATTGATCAATGGGGGTTTTTAAATCAGTATCGTACTTTTGAAGTAATGCCTCTATCTGCCAAAAAATAGTGCTTTTTTTATATTTTCCTAAAGGTACAATTCCCCCATCATAAACCGACTTTTTCTTATTAGGTATAACCTTGTCTATATCTATTTTACTTACAACACCCAGTCCTTTACATTTTGGACAAGCACCTTGTGGAGAATTAAAAGAAAAATTATGAGGAGCCGGTTCTCGATAAGACAAACCAGTTACAGGGCACATTAGCTGTTTACTATAATGACGGACTTCATTGGCATCTGCATCAAGAATCATAATCAGTCCATCCCCTTGCTTCATTGCAGTAGACACACTTTCACGTAAACGCTTATCTTCTTGACCGGTAACCACGAGTTTATCAATCACAACTTCTATCTCATGGTTTTTATAGCGTTCTAACATCATACCTCTACGAACTTCTTGCACCTTACCATCAACTCGAACTTGAAGAAATCCCTTTCTTCGGATTTGCTCAAAAAGTTCTTTATAGTGTCCTTTTCTATTCCGCACAAGAGGAGCTAATATGAAGATTCGCTTCTCTTGATAGGTTTCTAATATTAAATTGATAATTTGCTCTTCGGTGTATTTCACCATTTTCTCTCCCGATAAATAAGAATAAGCCTCTCCTGCACGTGCATAAAGAAGGCGTAAATAATCATAGATTTCGGTAGAGGTGCCTACCGTAGATCTGGGATTCTTATTTGTTGTTTTTTGATCAATGGCAATAACCGGACTTAAACCAGTTATCTTATCTACATCGGGACGTTCTAAATTACCTAAGAAATTTCGTGCATAAGCAGAAAATGTCTCTATATATCGACGCTGACCTTCAGCAAAAAGAGTGTCAAAAGCTAAAGAAGACTTTCCACTCCCGCTTAATCCTGTTATAACAGTCAAACTATTACGAGGAATTTGACTATCAATATCTTTTAAATTGTGTACGCGTGCTCCGTATACACTTATATATTCCTTTACTTGCATAATCCTTAACTTGTACTATAACCTTATCCTCAATATTATATAGAAAATAAGGGATATTTCTTCGTTCTTCAAAAGAAATCAAACAACAAAATTAACGCTTCTATCCGGATTATACTTTTATTTTAGTGATTATTATTTTCTTAACTCATTAGGAGAGGTTATTATAGGACAATATTTGTATATTTGCTCTTCAATTAAAAATAAAAAACACTAAACACTTAGCATGAAGTCGTTAAACAAACTTGTATTACTTTTTAGTTTCATCTTCATTACTCTCTCTCTATTCTCACAACAAAGAGATTCCTACTTTTTACATACAGTAGAAAAAGGTCAAAATATCTATTCCATTTCTAGTATGTATGGCGTAAATCAAGAAGACATCATAAAACTAAACCCGGGTAGTGAAAAAACAATTTATACAGGACAAACCTTAAAGATACCACAAGCGCTGACTTCCAATATGAAAGAAACGTTTCACACAATAGCTCCCGGTGAAACGCTCTACCGACTAACCATCACTTATAATGTTCCTGCTAAAACTATTACAGATGCAAATCCGGGATTAAGTGCAGAAAACTTTAAAGCAGGAGAAGTTATCCGCATCCCCATAGAAGAGGATACGCCTGAAACTATTCTAAAAGAAGATAAAGTTGAAGAGACGGAAAAACCTAAATGCAAAGACATGCACAAGGTAAAACGCAAAGAGACTATCTTTAGTATCAGCAGAAAATATAACCTTACAGAAAATGAATTAATAGTTGCAAATCCGGAGATAAAAAAAGGACTTAAAAAAGGCACATGGCTTTGTATTCCATATTCGTCTGCAGAAAAAGAGACCGAGACTTTCATCGTTGATGTACAACGCACACCTCCAAGTAATCTTGAGCTTTTCAATCAAAACAAAGAGGCTCCTCACAGAATATCCACCATTAAAACAGCCATTATTCTTCCTTTTATGTTAGATGGCGGTCACAAACAAGAAGCACTTCGTATGGTGGAATATTATGAAGGTTTTTTAATAGCAGTAGATAGTTTAAAACGAAGAGGTGCTAATATAGAGCTTCATGTATTTGATTCCAAAAATGATGCAAATACCATTCAACAAATATTGAACAAAAAGGAACTTAAAGAGATGGATGTTATTTTTGGTCCTCTTCATCAGCAAAACGTAAAACTATTAGCCGATTTTTCCAAACAACATAATATTCGCTTAGTTGTACCTTTTACCTCTAAAGATGATGAGGTCTTTAATAATCCCTCCATTTATCAAATCAATACACCTCAATCTTATCTTTATTCAGAAGTTTTTGAGCATTTTACTCGTCAATTTCCAAATGCAAACCTAATTGTATTAGAAACCACTGATGGAAAAGATCAATACAAAAGAGAATTTATAGAAGGTTTATCTGTAATGGCAAAGAAAAATAGTTTTCCCATAAAAACGGTAAACATTGACAATATTGAACAATCTTTACCAACTGTAGAAAGCTTAATTAAAACAGATAAGACGAACCTATTCATTCCCGCTTCAGGAAGTGATGCCGCATTAAATAAAGTGATTCCTTTATTGCAGCTGATTAAAGGAAAGCAGATAGAAGCTCCTATGCATTTATTTGGCTATCCTGAATGGCAAACCTATACTTCGGATCGTTTACAAGACTTTTTTGACTTAGATACTTATTTTTATTCTTCTTTTTATACAAATAACTTGTTGCCGGCAGCAAAAAACTTCATTAATGGTTACCACAAATGGTATAAAAAAGAAATGATTAACACTTATCCTAAATATGGAATGCTGGGATTTGATACCGGATTTTATTTCCTACATGGTTTAGCAACTTACGGCACTGATTTAGAAAACAATTTAGAGCGGATAGACCTTACTCCAATCCAAACAGGTTTCAAGTTTGACCGAGTAAGTAATTGGGGAGGGTTTGTAAACAAAAAGGTGTTCTTTGTTCGATTCACCAATAACTACGAGTTAATAAAATTAGATTTTGATTAATTATTTTCAATCATCACTGACATCAATGCATCTAAAAAGATTTATAAAAACAATCTGTTGCCTAAGCCTGCTCTTTTTCTTCTCAACAGCAAGTAAAGCTCAAGTAGGAGAACAGCGCCATTTATTTTCAATCGGTGTAAATGGAGGAATGTCGCTTAACTCTGTAGACTTCTCTCCTAAAATTAAACTGAGTCAACTGATGGGATATACAGGAGGCTTTACTGTACGCTATATTTCTGAAAAATACTTTGCCATGATTTGTGGTGCTCAAATTGAAGTAAACTATGCACTAAGAGGTTGGAAAGAAGAAATTGAAGAACAGCCTGTTGATAATCATTTGGCATACACTCGTAATATGAGCTATATAGAAATTCCTTTTCTCGCTCATTTAGCTTTTGGTAAAGAGCGTAGAGGAGCTCAATTCTTCATTAATTTAGGACCACAGATTGGATTTCTTCTTAGTGAAAAAGAAAAAATTGAAGGAGATTGGAGTAATCCTCCCATACCGGTAGTGGAACAACATGGGAAAAAAATAGATAAAAAATTCGAATATGGAATTACGGGGGGCCTTGGAGTAGAACTCAAAACTAATGCAGGTAATTTCTTACTTGAAGGTAGATACTACTTTGGACTTAGTGATTTTTATAACAATACTAAAAAGGACCTTTTTTCACGCTCTGCACACAGCGTTATTTCTGTACGTGTGTCTTATCTCTGGGACTTAATAAAATAGTAATAACTTGACAATCGTTATTCTCTTCTTAACAACAATTTAAATATATCATTCCTCAGGCTTTTTATAAATGAAAATAAAATAACCTAACTCTGAGGGATGATCCAAGACCAATGCATTTCTGTTTTTTTCTTTAAGCAACAATTTTACAACCATAAAATCTCCTGCAGCAGCAATAAAGAAAAAAAGACCATAAATATGAATAAATAGGTTCCCATAAACAAAAGCATAGATTAAAGGTACAACACCTAAAAAAAATGCCGGACTTATTGCCCCTAAAATATAATGTTTTATAAGGAGAGGTTCCTTGCAATGACAATAAGGTGCAAAAAAAGGATATTTAATCATACCAATATGAATGGATTTTATTCCTCTTTTAGTAAATAATGCCCATATGCCACCATGTAGTAATTCGTGAAGAATAATTCCTACAAACAATAACACAAGGAAAACAAAGATATTTATGAGAAGATTCACAACAAAGCTTACCTCATCGATAGAACTAAAAATGAAATAGGTAATATGACCATACCAAATCAAGAAAAAGGGTAAGGTAAAAATCAATATTGCCAATAGAAAAATATTAGTTGAAAAACGAGAAACATCATTTAAGTCAATTGTTCTTTTCTCTTTTATTAAACCCCTCATCGTGACATCGTAATTAAATCAATTAAAAATAGAAGATATTCTCTTATCTTCTAGCAAAAAATCCATTAATTTTTCCTTTACAGCCCCCTACTCTCAGTAAAATAAAAAAGCCTCTTATGTAAAGAGGCTGTCATAATAAATAAAAAGGTTGATGATTTACCTTAATCGATCTGCGGCTTTTACCAACACTTCGTCTTTACCAATACCTCTAATTGCCAAATAATTAAAGATAAGTGCTACTAAAGGTAAGGAAAGCGACCATGAGATTTGAAATGCCGCATCTAAATCTTTTTTAAAGGTTACCATAAAATACCAAAAAGCAATATAATAGCCGATAAGAAGTAAACTATTAAAAATGGATAATCGTATTTGTAGTATTCTATTTCTATACAAAAAGATGGTTACAAAGGCTATAATTGAGCTTAGTAACAATAAAACAAATAATCCCCACGTAGAATAAAAATCTTCGTTACCGGAAACACCTAATGCTGTAAATTTATACGTTGTATCGACTGTAAAATAGGTTCCAAAAGGAACACACATCGTAATAATCAATATAACTGTAACTAAAAGCAAATAAACAGATTGTATGCGTTGAATCATTATATCTTTAAATTAATAGTTAATCTTAAATAGCTGCAATATAAATAAATAAAAATAGTCAAGTGCAAAATTTATAGCTTTTTCACTTGACTAATCATTAAAATAAACGAATGTCTTTATAGCATTTGCTCTTTTTCTTTCGCAGGATTTCTATAATAGACTTTATCATCAACAAACTCTTGTGTTGCAATTAATGGTGCTTTTGGAAGTCTTTCATAATAGCGGGAAATTTCAATTTGCTCCCTATTCTCAAAAACCTCATCTAAACTATCGGTATGAGTAGCAAATTCAGCAAGTTTCTTAGTCAAATCGTCTTTCATTTCTAAGCTCAACTGATTAGCTCTTTTTGAAACAATAACTACAGACTCATAAATATTCCCTGTATCTTTTACCAAATCAACCGTATTTCTAGTAACTGTGTCTGTAGGTGCTTTTGTTTTTTTATAATCCATAATAATTAGTATCCTATTTTATTCTTCAACAATATCTTTAACTTCTTCATTGGCTTTTTCAAAAATCTTTTGGGCTTGATTTAAATATTTGCTTTCCGGAAATTCGTTTACAAAAGCATAATATTCATCAATAGTTTCCCTGTATCTATCCGTTTGTTTTTCATCCACACTATATATAGCCATCTCATATCTTGCTTGTAATATAAGAATAGATAGCTCTTCCCTGAATGTGGTGTATGGATAATCTTTCAATGCATTTTGTGCCGTAATTATACAAGACAAATAGTTATTTCCCATATAAATTCCCAAATCATAATAAAGCTTAGCAGAAAGATATTCTTTTTCTACTAACTTATCTTGTAATTCAAACAGCATTTTTTGAGCCTCATCTTTTCTTTGACTCCTCGGAAAATACTCCATGAACATTTGTAACTCCTGAATAGCCAAATAAGTGCTTGACTGATCAAGTTTAGGCTCAGGTGTATCCAAATATAAAGCCTTGCCTGAATGAAAACGAGCTAACTCTGTAAAAGTACCTCTGGGATAAGTATTGTAATAAGTAATGAATGTCTGTGCAGCCATAGGGTAATCTTTCTGATTATAATAACTCATACCCAGCATATATAAAGACTCTTCAGCCTTATCTGTTCCTTTAAGAATGGTTATCAACTCATTCAATAAAGTAGTAGACTTATTATATTGACCTCTCAGAAAATACTCCTTTGCAGCTTCATACTTATATTCATAGTCTGTGCTTTTTAAGATTTTATTATAATCTCCACATCCCATAAAAAATAAGGATACCACAAGAGTTATTACTAATGCTTTTTTCTTCATGCTTTATTCCAAAATATTTTGCAAAAATACAGAATCACAATGAATATACCAATAAATCAATGTTTTTTATATTTAAAGTATGTTTTTACACTACTACAAAAAATTAACCTCTTGATTCATTCTTTAAATTATGGTTCCTCATCTACTGAATCAGTAATGACGGGTGGTGTTCCATCTTTATACATAATCAAGGCCGATTGTGCAGGAACTGAAATATTAGGACCATATAAAACCCCTAACCCCTTCTCATTGATTTGTCCGTTTAAGCAAACCACCTTATATCGTGCCACAGGAACATTTACTTTAGCTGCATTTTTTTGACCATTAAATATCACTGTTATCTCTTCCCATTCATCTTGATTCGCAAAATCTTTTAATTGATATCCAATTACATTCTCTTCCTCAATGGGTAGAAACTCCAAGTGTTTTCTAACTAACTCTGCATCTCCCATACGAAATGCCGGATGGTTTTTCCTTAATTGAATCAATTCTTTATAGTAATTATAAAGATCTAAATACTTGGTTTTATTCTCCCAATCAATTTGGTTAATGCTATCCGAACTTTGATAACTATTAGCTACTCCTTTTTTATCCCTAAAGACCTCTTCCCCTGCATAAATAAATGGAACTCCTTGCGAAGTGAACACAACGGTTTGAGCTAGTTTATTTAATTTCAATAGAGTTTGTTCATCTGCTTTCGGTAAAGTTGATTTCAAACGATCCACCAAACATAAATCATCGTGACAAGACACATAACTAATCATTTGAGTAGGTTGTAAAGCCCAAGGTTCATTGCTATAATTTACCTGCGTATAATCTATTTGGGGATGTTCTATGGCTCCAACAATTCCAAACTTAATACTCTCTTCATTATTCGGCAATCCCGCCAAAAAAGCTCCTTGAGAATCGTCATTAAAGGGACCTCTCAAAGCATCACGCATTTCATCAGAAAAGGCAGCGACATAAGGCATTTCATGTATATTCGCTTTCATTGCCAACAGATCCGTTTCCATTTGTGGAGGAATGGCAGCCCACCCTTCTCCGTAGATATAAATTGTAGAATCTATTTTATGTGCTGCCTCTTGTATCAAACGCATTGTTTCTATATCGTGAATACCCATCAAATCAAAACGAAATCCATCAATATGATATTCATTAATCCAATACTGTATGGATTCAATCATATATTTTCTCATCATCGGACGTTCACTGGCTGTTTCATTACCACAAGCTGATCCATCAGCATAAGTTCCATCGGGATTATGCCTATAGAAATAACCGGGTGCAGTACGCTCAAAGTTGCTTTCTGAAAGACTATGCGTATGGTTATAAACCACATCCATAACAACACGAATACCGGCTTTATGCAATGCTAAAACCATTTCTTTGAATTCCTTAACACGACTCACCGGATCATACGGATCAGTGGCATATGAGCCTTCAGGTACATTATAATTTTTAGGATCGTACCCCCAGTTATAAGTGTTCTTTTCTAATTGTTCTTCATTTACTGTAGCAAAGTCAAAAGAGGGTAATAAATGCACATGAGTAACTCCAAGATCAACCAAATGATCAATACCCGTAGCTAATCCTTCTGCATTGGTTGTATTACCTTCAGTTAAAGCCAGATATTTTCCTTTATTTTTAATTCCTGAAGAAGAATGAATTGAGAAATCACGATGATGCATTTCATAAAGAATGATATCTGCTGATGATTTCAAAACAGGCCTTACATCATTCTCCCATCCCGCTGGATTAGTAACCTGCCAATCAATAATAGCAGCACGATTACCATTTACTCCTACAGCTTTTGCATTGATGCCCGGGGTTTCTCCTTGCCAAACCTCATCAATTTTCACATTAAAAGCATAAAACTTACCTAATAAATCTTCATTAACAATACAATTCCATGTGCCTTCTTCATCTTTTTCCATAGGAATGGTAGTCAAGGCATGTCCTTCGTGACCTGACTCAAACAACATTAAACGCACCTCTTCGGCTATTGGCGACCAAACACTAAACTTAGTCTGCTCGGGAGAATATACCATCTCAGATAAGTCGCCGGAGCGAACAGGATAATCATCAAAAGGTAACTGTTTTTTATTTTGGCATCCTAAGACCCATACTCCCATGACACACAATATTAAAATTCTTTTTATGTTTTTCATATCATTAAAAATTTATCAGTTACTTAATTCGATTGGGATTCTTTGAAAGAAAATCCTTCCAGCTATTATATTTTTTCTTTGTCACCGAATTCGGATTATCCATCTGTAAAAAATGACAATAAGCCGCAGCCAATCCGTCTGTAGCATCTAATGACACAGGAATATCCGTTTCAGTAAAATGAAAGATATGTTGCAACATTCCCGCTACCTGCTCTTTAGATGCTTTACCACTTCCGGTAATTGCCATTTTTATTTTTAAAGGGGCATATTCTGTAATGGGAATATCACGGCTTAAAGCAACTGCCATTGCTACTCCTTGTGCACGTCCCAACTTAAGCATGGACTGTACATTCTTTCCGTAAAAAGGAGCTTCAATGGCTAATTCATCCGGTAAAAAACTTTCTATGATGCTTAATACTCGTTCTTGAATATGACGTAATTTCAGGTAATGATCTCTGATTTTCCTCAAATCGACTACTCCCATAGCTATCATTATAGGCTTTCGATCCGTAACCTTGATAACACCATACCCCATAATTGTTGTACCGGGATCAATGCCTAATATTATTTTTTCTTTCTGAACTTTATTCATTCAACCACTTCCAGTAGCGTAGAAAAGCCAACAATACGTTGTTTAAAAAGGTCTAATATTTCTTTCTCCATTAAGGAGCCTTGCTCTCTATACCATTTATGTAAAACCTCTGAAGACTCTACTTCCCATTGAATGGAATAACAAATTCCCTCTTCTCTGTGACTTAATATTCTACAAAAACGAGGAGCGTTCAAATAATTCAACTTTTGCACTTGAGGTATATAACATTCCTTTATCCAAATAATGAAGTTGTCTTCATCTTGTTCTTCTAAATGATAAGTTGTGTTGTAAATCAGCATATTTTATTTTTTATATACAAAAATAATCATTATTCCATAAAGAGTATTATATTTGCAAAGTAATTTGAAAGCAGGGGGGTTAGCTCATCTGGCTAGAGCGCAACACTGGCAGTGTTGAGGTGATCGGTTCGAGTCCGATACTCTCCACATCCCATAAAAACCTTAAGGATAAATCCTTAAGGTTTTATTTTTATTCTAATTTAATTAATCCCATTTCAGCAAAAATCATACTCATTAACAGGTAAAAAGTAAAAACAAATAACCAAATGAATTTGCTATTCAAATGGCCATAAACATCCACTGTTTCATATTCATAACTAAACAATTATTATTCATAAAGCTAATTATTTTCCTCTCAAACATCAACTAAAGTGTTCGATACTTTAGTTAATCCCTCTTCCAGCTTAAAATGATTAAGAATTTCCTGTTTTTTTCTTATCTTTAGATAAAACCTAAAATAAAAATATATTTCACCCTTAAGTGAGTACTTATAAGAATTTATCACACAAAAATAAGATTTTATGGAAGTTACTTTTTTCATTAATAATTACAAAGAAGCTTTTGGGGAAAAAGCTGAACTGCCTCTCGTTTTTTGGTATTCTGATACAGCAATTGCTAAGACAGAAAAAATAAACGGGTGTTTTTTCAAAGGGTTTGAAAGTGTAAGAAACGGAAAAACACTAAGTTTAAGCCTAGAAACCATTGGTTGTGGTGGTGGAAAATTTTATACCGGATTTACAGATATGCCGAAACATGTTCCTAATTTCGTTTCTCTTAAAGAAAAGTATAAGAAAACGCCTGAAATGGTGCTAGAATATATAGAACAACTTAAGGTTCCTAAGGCAAAGAAACTATATCTTAATTTTGCAAGGATTGATGCTATTGATAACGATAGGCTAAACTCCTTGGAAGGCCTCTTATTTTTAGCTACACCCGATGTTCTTTCAGGACTTTGTACGTGGGCTTATTTCGATAATAATTCAGAAGAGACTGTAGTTTCTTTATTCGGATCCGGTTGTTCTGCAATCATTACACGAGCTGTAACTGAGAATCGTCAAAATGGGAAAAGAACTTTTCTTGGGTTATTCGACCCTTCGGTACGTCCTCATATAGATAAAAATGTACTGAGTTTTGTTATCCCTTTGTCACGATTCAAAGAAATGTACTACACCATGAGAGAGTCTTGTTTATTCGACACACACGCTTGGAATAAAGTACGCAAACGAATTAATGAGTAATAGTTAAGACTAATTATGGAGATTCCAATATTAAGAAAATAAAATGTTGTTTGTAATGAACTTAAACAAATACATCTACAGGCTTAGGTTCTTGATATTTATAGTCATTTCAATTTCTTGGATAAGTTGTAATCTTAAATCATCTGAGCAATATTTTATTGAAGCAGAAGATTTAGCCGCTTTAGGATACTATAAAGAAGCTAATCATCTTTTGGATAAAGCAATAAAGAAAAACAATCGCTTTTTAGAAGCTTACATAAGTAGAGGCGCAAATAAAGCCGAATTAAAATCTTTTCAAGAAGCCATAAAAGATTATGAAAAAGTTTTAACGTTAGATCCTCAAAACACGTTAGCTCTTTTTAACATAGCAAACAATTATAAACGTTTAGAGAGATACGATGTGGCAATAAGATTTTATAATAAAGCCTTTGATTCTAAGGGAGGAGAGAAAATGTACTTAGATCACTATTTAAACCATTTCATTAATAGTGAAGATTTTGATGTTCCAGGTTACATAATACATTTTGAAAGAGGAATAGCTCATTATTACAAAGGTAACATTGAAAAGGCTTTTTCTGATTTTAACATCTCAATAAAAAACGACTACAAGATAGGAGAATGTTACTATTGGATTGGATATATTCATATTTCTAAAGGAGAAATGAAGTTAGCTTGTGAGAGCTTAAATAAAGCAATGCAAATGGGAGATCAAGATGCTCAACTGGCACTGAATAGATATTGCAAATAATATTTACTCAATATGCTATTCTCCTCTAAATCTTACCGACAACTAACACTTAAATATCCTTTAACAGAAACAGAGGCATAATTTTTTTTGCAGATACCCTTTTTGCAAGTTAATCTACTCAATTTACTCGCTAAAGGCACACTGTCAACAAAAAAAGAGTCACTCTTTAGCTGAGTTAATTTGGATCATCGTTTTTGAAGACATTCATGAATACAAAAGAATCCTTGTCTTTTACAATCATAAACACTCCGCTCAATTCTTCTTTGTAAAGAGCCTGGCAGTATCCTGAAAAATTGACATTCTGAATCGGAACTCATAGATTAGGAGGTCAGATTGATAGCAATCAACTCCATATCTAATAATCAGGGGTTACACTTTTAGTTCTACAAATTCATTTTACCTTCTACTTGTTGTAATACTTTCAAAATTTTGTTGTATTTTGCATTGAAGTTTTTATGTTTTCAATTGATTGACTACTAATTAGATATAGCTATTCAGCTAATTCGGAACAACTTACCTTTAACAGGATTAATGCACTATGGGTTATTTTAAAATTTATTCTCATGAAAAAAACACTAATCATACTTGTTCTATTTTTTAGTTTTCAAAATGCCTTTCCTCAATTATATTCCAGCATAAAAAAAACCTCAAAAGGAATAGACTTATATGGATATACTGATGGCAAGGGGAATATAAAAATTGAACGCAAATATCCATTAATTTTTACAGACACTTTAAACACAATCGCATTTGTTATAAATAGAAACTATGAATTAATTGCCATAGACTCAACAGGCCAAAAGCTATTCAACGTATATAAATTTGATAATGGGCCTGATTACATATCCGAGGGTCTATTCCGAATTACAAAGAAAAATAAAGTAGGCTATGCGGATATCCAAGGAAATATCATAATAGAACCTGTTTACTTTGCAGCTTCTCCATTTAAAAATAATATAGCTAAAGTGACAAAACAAGGAGTGAAAAAAAAGGATTGGGAATATACAATAATTAAAAATGCAAAATGGGGTATTATAAATAAACAAGGAGAGCTGATAGTTCCTTTTTTTTATGATGAAATTATATTCTTAAACAATGGGAATATAGAACTAATCAATGGGGAAAACAAAATACAAATTCATATCATTAGTCTTACTAAAAATTCCCAGTAGTTTCTGATAAGCAGAATTATTGTCCGTTGTCATATTCTTTTCTTTGTTAGTTGTATGGTTACAAACGGCACAAAGAAATGAAGTAGCAGAGATGAAATAGCATGATAATTACAATGCTCCCCTATTCGAGTCTTAATTATTTTGTATAGGTCGGCATTGATAGAAGGTCACTAAAAAAATCCACAACGTTTTGAACTAACTTGCTTCTAAGCTATATCCATAACTCTATTTTTGAATTTTACCTTAAAACCTATCTTTAACATGAAGTTGATACAAAGTGAAACTAAAAGTAATGTGAAATAAAAATAATAAGACGTAACCAAAGAACCCTGAAAATAACAGAATAAAGAAATTGAACCAATTAAAAGTAACAACAAACACTCTTTTTTACTTTCATAATTATTTAATACGAAAGCAGGTCTGTAGAAATTATACGCCTGCTTTATTAATTATTATGCTTTAAAAGATGTAATCTGATTTAATATAAATAAAATCTAAAACATCGTTTTTAAAATAATAATAATGCCAAATGCCCAATACTCCTGACACCATTTCAACAACATGGATTGTATTGTCTAATTGTAATCCAAAATAAGAACTAAAATCCGATTTAGACATTTTTACGTGAACAAAATCATTTAGCAAAATATCTTCATCTACAATTTTTCCCTCAACAATTTCTAAGATACCTGTTTCATCACTCAAGACCAATCTTAAAAAACTGTTTTTATAATCAAGTTGATGAATTCTATTATTTTCCTGTATTCTAAAATTCACTTTAGGCAAATATAAGGTTGGCTCTACTGTTTTATTAAATGGATAAAATAAATAATCAGCTGTTGTAACAATTGATAGAGTATCTTGTTTAATAGACGATTCTATCATTTCTTTCATTAAGCTCTCTTCTTTTTTTCCTGTTTGACTGCAAGCATTTAAACTTAATAAAAAAAGTATTGAGGTAATTATAATCTTCATTAGTCTATAATTTTAATCTTTAAATTAACATTCGGTTTTGGCACATCTAACAATATAGGATCTTTCTTTGTGTGTAGATATTATTCTGTAAGAACTTTCGAATAAGTTTTTTTCACCAGGTCAGTACTCAACCACAAACTAATCCTGCTATCATAATGCCTTGCCCCATAATAATACAGTTCCGTTTCTTCATCCAACTCTTTGACATTGAAAAGATACGGAGTATTCCAACGATTGTTGAGTTCTTCTATGAGCACTTCACCAAACGGAACATACTCGATATACTGCACCACTTCACCATCTAAATTAGTAATTAGCGATGTACTACCCAAATGATAGGTAATGATAATAACACTGAAACAGTTCCGGGTTGTCGTTCTCTTGCGGAACAAACAATTTAGGCATCGGTTTATCATTTCAGCAGAAACCGATGCCACATTCGAGTCTGAAAATTCAGTTCTTCAAGGGGCTTGACGAATGAATCAAAAATTAATCGATTAGAAAAAGATATGGAAAAAAAATGGAGGACATAGTAAATAACCCTTGGATAAAAGATAAGGATTTAGAAGAAATAAAAATAGAATTAGATCGACAGGAAAAATATGAGAAATATAAAATAGATTGAAAGATTGTTACAACGGCACAAAGAAATGAAATAGCAGAGATGAGATAGCATGATAATTACAACACTCCCCCTATATCTAAGTAAAAATCTGACAAATTATGAAATACAGAAATGATATTAAAACAATATAATTTAGTTTCATCTTATTTTCAGTCATTAGGTTTTACTTGTAGACGAATTCCCATTTTAGCAGCAGTAGCTTTATTATTTAAAATATTCATTGACGATCCCAGACCGACAAGACTTTTAACCCAGACCGAAGAGGCTTCTCTCCCAGATCGAAGGGCATTATGTCCCAGACCTATTAATATATGCCATTTACTCTTTTTATAAAACTACAATTTCATCTACTTTTAGGACTAATGAACTTAAAATAAAAAGGAGTGCCATTTTTCGATTAAAAGAGATAATTGAAAACATCAAATTCAAATTCCACTGTTAAGCCTTATGCTTAAAGAGCTTTAAGAAACTTTTTGTTCGATGTCGTTTTGTGTCAAAACGTTTCTTCAATTTTAACGCCCTCTTTAGCGTTTCTGAAACATTCCAGTCTCGCTCCTTAGCATAAGCAGTCAGAACAAACTCAAACAGGTCGTAATCTCCTGTAAAACGATTCAGATTTTTAAGACATTCATCTTTAGAAGGAAATCTACCGTTGCGATAAACCTTCATTCTATTAATATCAATTAGGGAGAAATGATACTTCCCCTCCTCCTTTTCACGATAGAGCACATTGGTTGAATTCAAGTCGTGATGCAAAATACCCTTACTATGTAATTCAACTACAAAAGAAGCAAACTGTTCAGCTAATTCTTTACAAAAACCGATTCCGTTATTCGCTAACAAATTGGCTATAGGTGGATCATTGTTTACATCAGTCACTAAATAACCTTCATCAAATAACCCTTTATGCCAAACTTCAACAAAAGCAATTGCGTTGGGCGTATCAACATCTCTTTTTCGAAGTCTGTGAGCATTAAGAAAGGCTCTATGAGCTTTTGTTTTTCTAATAAATGAATAAATAAACCTTTGAATAAGAATAGGACGCTTAAAGCATTTCACAACCATTTTTTGGTCTGTTATGCTAAACTCCTTTATTCTGTTTCGCTCATCATGAAGAATCTTACCCTCTTTATCAAACAAATAAGGTAGATTATTTAGAAAAGCGACCAAGGATAAGTTCTCTTTATATTGATTAGCTATGATAACTCTTTTCATCGATTAAAAAATCTTTCACATAAATTGGAGCAAAGATAGATAAAGGTTCTTGAATCCTTAACTTAATATAGCTAATATGACCTTAAAAACCGTTAATCACTTAAAACAAAACAAATATAATTCATATTTTAAATTTCTTAATTTAAAGAAGACTAGAATCATTCAATTGAATTTGTACGATTTTATTTATTTATTTTAGGACTTCTATTCAAAAAGAAAGCCTTATAATATTACTTCTTTCCAAGCAAAAGAGTTAATTTTACCAGATGAGAATCAGGCTACGTTTTTAAGATTAAGCAAATTATGCAAAAAGATCCATTTTTCACACCGGAAGAAAAATTAGAACTACTCTCTATTTATAGAAAGTTACTCTACTCTAATGAAAATAGCATTGATTATGATACCATAGCCAAATTAAAACAACATTTGACTACAGCCATTCAATCGAATAAACTGGTGCGAAACAACTTCAATATGAATCCGGTAATTCGAGACTTAAAAACAGCTTTAATTGTCTCGGAAGAAATAGGGATGAAAGGAAATGCCATACTTAGTATCTTGCTTCACGAAGCAGCAAAAGCTGATGAAATATCAATAGCACAGATTAATGACGAGTATGGAGATGATGTTGCAACGATAATAAAAGGTTTAGTAAAAACGAATGACCTTTACAAAAAGAGTGCAGCTGTGGAATCTGAAAATTTCAGAAGCCTATTACTTTCCTTTGCAGAAGATATGCGTGTAATTCTTATCATGATTGCTGATAGAGTAAACATTATGAGAAATATACGTGATACTGAAAATGTAAACGACAGAACACAAGT
Source organism: uncultured Bacteroides sp. (assembly GCA_964522975.1). Lineage (GTDB taxonomy): Bacteria > Bacteroidota > Bacteroidia > Bacteroidales > Bacteroidaceae > Bacteroides_E. The sequence continues at coordinate 18,620 of CAZFXK010000038.1, forward strand.
TGCTCAAGAAGCGGCTTACTTATATGCTCCTTTAGCTCATAAATTAGGTTTATATACATTAAAATCGGAGTTAGAAGATTTATCTCTTAAATATTTAGACCCTGATACCTATTATGATATTAGAGATAGGTTGAACCAAACTAAAGCGTCGCGTGATCGGTATATCGCTGCATTTATTAGTCCCATAGAAGAAAATTTAAAAAAATCCAATCTAGAATTCGAGATTAAAGGAAGAACCAAGTCCATACATTCCATTTGGAATAAAATACAACGTCAACAAACTCCTTTTGAAAACATATATGATCTTTTTGCCATTCGCATCATCTTAGACTCTGAACCGGATAAAGAAAAGCAAGAGTGTTGGCAAGTTTATTCCATTGTTACGGATATGTATCAGCCCAATCCTAATCGGTTGAGAGACTGGTTATCAATACCCAAAAGTAATGGTTATGAGTCATTGCACATAACAGTAATGGGACCGGAAGGACGATGGGTGGAAGTTCAAATACGTACAAAACGGATGGATGCCATTGCTGAACGAGGGCTAGCTGCTCATTGGAGATATAAAGGGATAAAAGGAGAATCCGGATTAGATGACTGGTTAAGTTCTGTACGTGAAGCCTTAGACAACCAGGATAATGATTCATTAGAGGTAATGGATCAATTTAAAATGGATTTATATGAAGATGAGGTCTTTGTTTTTACACCTAAAGGTGATTTATTCAAGCTTCGTAAAGGATCTACGGTTTTAGATTTTGCTTTTCAAATTCACACTAATATTGGTGCACAATGTGTAGGTGCAAGAGTGAATGGAAAACACGCTCAGTTAAAACAGAAACTAAAGAGCGGAGATCAGGTGGAGATTCTAACCTCAAGCACCCAAACCCCCAAATTGGATTGGCTAAACATTGTAACAACATCAAAAGCGCGTTCTAAAATAAGGCAAGCACTTAAAGAGATAGAAGCAAAACAATTTAATTTTGTAAAAGAAACCTTTGAGCGAAAACTTAAAAACAGAAAACTAGAGTTTGATGAACCCATAATGAATCGGTTAATCAAAAAATTAGGATTTAAGAAGATTTCCGGTTTTTATCAAAAGCTAGCAGACAATACGCTGGAAATAAACGAAGTCATAGATCAATATGCCGAGGAACTGAAACGTGAGAATGATCCTCATAGTGACATAACATACCGTAGTGCAGAAAATTATAACCTGCAACAGCAATTACAGACTGATGATACCCATGACGATGAACTGGTAATAGATGAAGAATTAAGAGGATTAGATTATAGTCTGGCTAAATGTTGTAACCCTATATATGGAGACAAAATCTTTGGATTTGTAACAGTTACCGGCGGTGTAAAAATTCATCGTATGGATTGTCCAAATGCCAAACATATGAGAAAACGTTTTGGCTATCGCTTTGTAAAAGCTCGATGGGCCGGAAAATCGGAAGGTAAACATTACCCCATTACTTTGCGGGTAGTAGGACACGACGACATTGGCATTGTAACGAATATCACATCTATCATATCTAAAGAGGAGGATGTGAATTTACGATCTATTCGCATTGATTCTAATGACGGATTATTCTTCGGCATGTTAACCATCATGGTTAGTGACAAAAGTAAATTAACCGCCTTAATCAAAAAGATTAAGGGAGTGAAAGGGGTAAAAAGTGTGAATCGCTAAACAAGGAGAGCTTCTATTGGGATCTTTTTA
>CAZFXK010000039.1:0-5156 GCA_964522975.1 uncultured Bacteroides sp.
TAATTAATTAAAAAATGCAATCTATTCTGTAAGTTTACCTCTGCCATTCCACCATCAATATCCAAATAGAGGATGTTCAAATCGGGATAAAATTTCTTCAATCGTTTTTCAATCCCTTTGGCTACTATATGATTTGCTATACATCCAAAAGGTTGTACACAAACCACCTTATTTATTCCCTCTCGCATAAAAGAAGCTACTTCACCGGCAATTGCCCATCCTTCTCCAAATTGATTGGCTAAATCAAGAATTTCAGAAGCATATTCTGCTTTTTTGAAAATAGTTTCGTATGGAGTATAAAAGCGAAAATCTTTGGTGATTTCTTCTACTCTATGAATTTTCTTATTCATCCACTTTAATAAAAGAGGATTCAATACTTTCTTTAACAGCCCTTCTCTTTCTAATCCATTTTCTGCATTCACTTTTGAATTCACAAAATATTGCATGGCAAAATCTAATGCGGGTGGTGTCACTACAACCATTTCTTTAGATTGCAACCATTCCCTTAAATGGGCTTGTCCAAAATTATTATACTTCAAATAAATTTCTCCAATAAATCCTACTCTCTTATATTCTTTATTATGAATTGGAATTGCATTAAAATCAAGAACAGCTTGTTCCAATAGTTGAATTAAAACTGCTGAGTCATTCTTCTTAATTGCATCAACCCCTAAATCAACATATAAATCAAAGGTTCTTTGTGCATCTCCTCTATTCTTCTCTCTTACTTGTATTAAACTATACATTTGCTGTAGAGCATCCGCATATAACAAAGTGTATATTAAAATATTTATAATTCGTAATACCGGAACCTTAAACGCTTTCTGTTCATTTTGATGAGCACCTCCTATGGCTGCAACAATAACAGGAACATCAGCAAAGCCGGCATTTATCATCGCTCCTTTAATTTGAGATACATAGTTTGTTGCACGACACTGCCCTCCCGTTTGGGTAATCGCAACTACTACATCATTTAAATCGTAATCACCGGATTGAAGAGCCTTAATGATATCCCCTATGATAATAGTTGCCGGATAACATAACTCATTATGACTATACTTTAGTCCAACATCCACCGACTCTCTATTGGGTTTAGGTAAATTGACTATTTTATAACCAGCCAGCTCCCCTACTGCAGGAATGAAAGGGGATAAAAAATCAGCAAACCAGGGAGCTAATATAGTTTTCCTCCTATCTGTTTCGGTATAAATGGTTTCATAACCCACATAAGGTGTAGTACATTTTCCATTACATAACGAAGAAGCATTAGATTTCATTACCTTCATGGATTCTATAAGAGAGCGCAATCTCAATCGCATGGATCCGGGACTGGCAATTTCATCTATACGTAATATGGTATGATTTTTGTTTGCATCCTTTAGTATGGCACCCACCTCATCCATCAAAAACGAATCGGGCCCGCATCCAAAAGAGTTCAATTGAACCAATTGCACATTCTGTGGCAGTGCAGCAACTTCCATTGCAGCTTGAGCAACTCTATTGGGATAAGACCATTGAGAAACCATATTCAAGTTCCTGAAATTAGTCAAGTGACTATCTCTAAAGACATCTTCCGTTAACACATTGACACCTAAATCAGACAACACTTGTCCCGCTTTATGATGAATTAAAGGATCAGCGTGGTAAGGACGACAAGCCAAGATAAACACTAGTTTATTATGGTGTAATGATTCACTCAACACCTTCTCTTGCATTGCTTTTAATTGATATTCAGTCTGGTTTTGTTCCTGTATTGCTAAATGAAAAGCTTGATTGAAATCAGCTTGAGTAACACCAAATGAAGAAACGTAATTGAAACACGCTTTTCTTAATGCTTTCTCATCACTAAAAGTAACGACAGGTTTATCTAAAGAAATGCCATATTGCTCTTTAGGATTCATTGAACTTTGAATCACATCCGGATAACCACTTACAACCGGACAATTAAAGGTATTCGATGTATTCTCAAATTCTTTCCCTTCTTTTATTACCATGGGATAAAAGATCCGATCCACTCCCATCTCCTTTAGGGCAAGAATATGTCCATGTACTACTTTTGCCGGAAAACAGATGTTATCAGACATCACACACCCTACTCCTTTTCGATACATTGAATAAGTTGATTCCGGAGAAAGAACAACATCAAAACCACACTCCGATAATAAAGTATGCCAAAAAGGATAATTCTCATACATATTCAATACACGTGGAATACCTATCTTCCCTTGAATGGTGGGACTTTTTTGAGATTTACGATTAAACAGAACATCATTTTTAAATTCAAAAGCATTATAACCTTTTTCTGGAGCCGTTTGCTTATTATAAAAAAACTTCTCACACTTATTCCCGGCATAACATACGTTTCCATTATCAAAGGTAAAACGAAGAATAGAACATTTATTCGTACAACCATTACATTGTAGCTCTTTAGTTTTTATATGTTCTACATCGGGTAATTCTTCAACACCTGTAAACCGAGTTTCATAAGGATTTGTTTTCCACATTTTTGCAGCATAAAGAGCTGCACCAAAAGCCCCCATTAACTCAGGCATATCCGTAGAACTGACTTGCTTTCCGGAAAGTAATTCTAAAGCGCGATATACGGCATCATTTCTAAACGTTCCACCTTGTACAACAATATGATTACCCAAAGTATTTAAATTCTCAACCTTTAAGACCTTGAATAAGCAGTTTCGTATAACAGAATAAGCCAATCCTGCAGAAATATCATTAAGTGAAGCATTCTCCCGTAAAGACTGCTTTATCTTGGAGTTCATAAATACAGTACAACGAGAACCTAAGTCGCTTGGGTATTCTGAGGAACAAGCTATCTGCGTAAACTCCTCCAAAGACATATTCATTGTAGAGGCAAAGTTTTGTAAAAACGAACCACAACCTGAAGAACAGGCTTCATTTAGTTCCACATTAGAGATTACTCCATTTCTTGTAAAAATAGATTTCATGTCTTGCCCCCCAATGTCCAACACAAAAGAAACTTCAGGATCCACATATTGTGCACCGGATAAATGAGCAATGGTTTCAACAATACCAAAATCTAAATTAAGAGCCGATTTAATTAAATCCTCCCCATAACCGGTAGCCGCTGAACCTAAGAAACGGAAGTTCACACCTTTCTTTTTTGCTTCAGTTTTAAACTGATTCAAACCTTCAACCACTTTTTGTAACGAGTTTCCTTTATTACTTCCATAGAACGAAAATATAATTTCTGCATTTTCATTCATAATTAGAATCTTGGTTGTAGTAGAACCGGCATCAATACCCAAGAAACACGCTATCTCTTTTTCTACACCTAAAGGTTGTTTTTTTAATACTTTAATTCCCCGGTTACTTTTCCACTCTGTATATTCTGATTCTGACGTAAATAAAGGAGGAAGAACATCTTCTCTGACGGCATTCTTAACCTTTAGCTTCTCAATGATTTCATTCAGATTAGTTACCTTCTTCTCATCGTGATGGCTTAAAGCCGTTCCCCAAGCGGGGAAATATTCACTATGCTTTGGCAGAATCAAATCGGACTCTTTCATATTCAACACCTGTATAAAAGCGTTACGTAATGCCGGTATAAAGGTCAAAGGTCCTCCTATGCATAATATTTTAGGCTTAATCTCTCGTCCTCGTGCTAAAGTCGTTATACTTTGTAGTGCTACGGCATGCAAGATAGACATGGAAATATCTTCATGAGGTATATTACGAGACATCAGATTTTGAATGTCTGTTTTAGCAAAAACCCCACAGCGGGAAGCCACAGGAAGTATTTTTTCATAGTTCAGAGCTAATTGCCCCAACTCTTCAACAGAAATATTCATCAAGTCGGCCATCTGATCGATAAAAGCCCCTGTTCCCCCCGCACAACTTCCATTCATTCGGATGTCCGGATGCCTACCTGCATCAAAGAAAACAATCTTAGCATCTTCTCCACCCAAGTCAATCATAGATTGAGTTTCAGGATACTCCTTATTAATAACTTCTATGGAAGACACCACCTCTTGCACAAAAGGAATACCCGTACGTTCAGAGATTCCCATACCTGCCGAACCCGTAATACCCAAAGTCAGTTGTGCATCTTTAAATTCTGCATTTATTTTATTCAACTCCTCTATGAAAATAGTATTAAAATCGGCTTTATGTCTTTTATAAACTTTATATACAATTTCATCAGATGAATTTAAAACTACTACTTTTAAAGTGGTAGATCCCACATCTATTCCAACTCTATAAATATTATTTATTTTCATTTAAATCTTTTTTTTAGAATGAAATCAAGGTTTCAACGCTTTAATAACAAAATCAACCACATACTCTTTATGATCCTGTAACACTTCATAATACTCATCTTTCGACTTTCCTGCTATTAAAGTAGCCAACGGACCAAACATAAATGGAAATACACATAATGATAATACATTTAGTGCTAAATCTAATGGTGACGTTTCTACGATGGTTCCTTTCTTTACTTCCTCTTCAATACGGTCAGACAATTGATTAAACAGTTCTACAGGTTCACGTTTTAGTAATCTACAGGTTAAACATTCCGGATTTTGATTAATCTCATTTAATAAAAAAATAGGGATCATTGGAAATTCCACTAAAATATCATAATAGGTATAAACCCATTCTTTAATTAAGTCGAAAAAAGAATTCTCTTTTCTTAATATCCCCTCAATTCGATTCAGTAAAACGTCAAAAGCCTCTTCAAAAATAAATTCAAAAAGCTTATATTTCGAATTGAAATAATATTTTATATGTGCAACATTCGTATCCGAGGCTGCTGCTATATCGCGAACACTAGTACCATTATATCCATTTTTTATAAACAGTTCACGCGACACAGAAAGGATTCTCTCTTTGACATCTAAACTTTGTTGTTCTTTTTTATTCCCCATAAATCCATATTTGATACAAACTTAAACGTTCGTTTAAATAGTATGAAATTTATTGCGTTAAATCTGGTTAAGTTCTTGCTTTTTAAAGCAACAAAGTTATATAATCTGTAGTACGCATCAAGATAAAAAATAATCTTTTATGTGTGCTAAAAATAAATATAAATAGGTCTGGGATCAAAGGGTTGTCGGTCTGGGACCAACCGATGTTGGGTCTGGGACAGAACAAGCTTATAACCCAGACCGATGAAAAGG
>CAZFXK010000039.1:5256-16258 GCA_964522975.1 uncultured Bacteroides sp.
TGATATCTGTTTTCATTAAAAAGACTTCAGCTATTAACAAAACAAAGACTAAATTAAAATTTTATTTATGAAAAAAATGAAAATCACGGCATTACTACTTAGTATTACCTTAGTAATTGCCAGTTGTGGATCAATGATGGAATCAAATAAAGCAAAAGGTGGAGCCATAGGTGGAGGCTCAGGAGCAGCCTTGGGTGCCATAGTAGGAGGTATAGCAGGTAAAGGAAAAGGTGCCGCCATTGGTGCTGCCGTAGGTGCTGCCGTAGGAACGGGAGCCGGAGTAATCATTGGAAATAAAATGGATAAGAAAGCAGCTCAAGCTGCTAAAATTGAAGGTGCACAAGTAGAACAAATTGAAGACAATAACGGACTGGCTGCGGTTAAAGTAACTTTTGACTCCGGTATTTTATTTGAATTCAACTCTGCTACATTAAGTGGTGCATCACAAAAATCCTTACAAGATTTTGCCATGCTACTAAAAGAAGATCCAACCATTGATATTGCAATTATTGGACACACTGATAAAGTAGGTACTTATGAAGCAAATCAAACCGTATCTAACCGAAGAGCACAATCAGTAAAAAGCTTCTTACAAAGAAACGGAGTAATCCCTGCTCAATTCCAAATTGTAGAAGGTGTTGGGTACGATCAATATGATGAAGCTTTAACAGCTTCTCAAAACAGAAGAGTAGAAGTCTTCATGTATGCTAGTAAAGAGATGATAACTAATGCTGAACAAGGCTTCTAAATATTTAATTTTCAATACAATAAAAAAAGGGAACTTTACAGGTTCCCTTTTTTATTCTCCTTGCGGAGCTTTTTATTGTGATTTATACAGATGCAAAATGAATTATAAGAAATCTTTTAATTCCTCTTTCAGTTTTTGACGAGTGAAAAAGATTCTGCTTTTCACGGTACCCAAAGGAAGATTTAATTTATCAGCAATTTCACGATATTTAAACCCGGAAACATGCATTGTAAAAGGAGCTTTATATTCTTCGGGCAAATTATTTACAATTCGATACATTTCCTTAAGATCGTGTGCACCACCTGCACTTCTTAAGCCAGAGTTTTGAGGCAAATTTAAATGATATAAATTCTCCGTACGATCTACAAATGTTTGTTCTCTAACCAGTTTTCTATAGTTGTTAATAAATATATTTCTCATTATGGTATAAATCCAACCTCTAAAATTAGTATTGGGAGTATATTTATCTTTATTATTCAAAGCTTTTAAAGAAGTTTCTTGAAGCAAATCATTAGCCTCTTCTCTATCCGCAGTTAATCTATAGGCAAAGCGGAGCAATTCATCTTGAACTTCTACTAACTCCTTTTTAAAACTCAACTCTTTCATAACTTTGCTTTGTTTTATATATTAATACTTCTTGTTATTTTCACAGAAACGAATATAGTAATATTTCCTTATAAAGGAAGGGTTTAAAGCTAAAAAAAAGAGGGGTTTTTTATCAAATAACAGATTTTTGGTTATTAAAACAGTTATTATGTGCATTAAGGAAAAAGAGAAATCATCATTTTAATAAGCCATTATAAAACAGCAAAACAAAAAGAATAAACTATCACAACAAGTTCAAATAAAACATAAAAAGTAAACACTCATAAAAAACATCCAAACTCGAACTACTAATACTTTAATTTAAGCCTTATCACAGAAAATAAAATCCAACACACTATTTAAAATAAAAATAAACATAAGAACTATATACAATAGCATCTTATGTTTATTAGTTTAGACAGGAAAACTTAATTTTGGTCTATCTTATTTTAAGTGAAAGAAAATAAATTAAAAGAATACTCTTTATTTTTCTCTTAATTCAATTAAACGACTGACATATTTCCCTATAATATCGAACTCCAAGTTCACAACAGAACCCGGCTCTATGGTGTGAAAGTTAGTATATTCATAAGTATAAGGAATAATGGCCACTTCAAAACTGTCTTGTGTTGGATTAACTACAGTCAAGCTAACTCCATTTACTGTAACAGATCCTTTATCTACTGTAAAATAGCCCCTATTTGCCATTTCTTCATCATAACGATATTTAAAGGTAAAATACCAACTACCTTCTGCATCTCGCACATCTGTACAAGTTGCGGTTTGGTCAACATGACCTTGTACGATATGTCCATCTAACCGATCATTCAGCTTCATACTGCGCTCTACATTTACTTTATCTCCTATATTCAATAGACCCAGATTAGAACGATCTAACGTTTCGCGCATAGCAGTTACTGTATATGTTGCCTCTTTTAAGTCAACCACTGTCAAACAGACTCCATTATGAGAGATACTCTGATCAATTTGCAATTCATCAACAAAAGAACAAGTGAAGGTGAAATGCACATTATCTCTATCTTTTTCTAAAGCCACCAATTTAGCGGTTTCTTCTACAATTCCTGAAAACATAACTCTTTATTTTTTTATTAATAATATATCGTTAATCATAATATAACTAAAAGCCATACCCTTGGAAGGTAAACATAAACAAATATAAAAATTAATAGAATGTAAAACCGGGAAAGACACTTTAAAAAACAAGACCTTAACATTGAAGGCCTTGTTTTTTAGTTTTCAATAGGTATTAGTTTTTTTTAAGGTAAAAAGATTGTTTTAGGATAACACAGCAAAGATACTTGCAATATGGTGTTCTCTCCAAATAAAAAAAGATGTCCTATAACATATTTTTCAATTTGTTTCAATATTATTACCACAACAATACATTCTATAATCTTTTTCTTAAATATCTCGAAACAAAGATAAAACAATTTATAATTAAATTCTTCATACACAAAGGATATTCATCAAATTCTGTCACATAATGAAGATATCTATATTTTCAACTATTCATTCAAACAAAACTCACCTATGACTAAGAAGTAACTCTTAAATCTTATGGAATCGCCCCATCTTCTAAAGAAAACTTAATAAACACAAAGTAAGGCTTACTCTTGGAATTATATGTGAGAAGTAATCAGGGTATTACAAAAAAAAGTAATAAATTTGCAAAACTCTTTATATTATAATTATAGAAGCTATGACAGATAAAACCAAATCAATGGGTGAAGAGAAGAAAAGCATGAATTTTATTGAACAAATAGTTATAAACGACATAGAAAACAACAAAAATCAAGGAAGGGTACAAACACGATTCCCTCCAGAACCTAATGGTTATTTACACATTGGACACGCTAAGGCTTTTTGCATTGATTTTGGATTAGCCGAGAAATATGAAGGCAAATGCAATCTTCGTTTCGATGACACCAATCCTGTAAAAGAAGATGTTGAATATATTGAATCAATAAAAGAAGACATACAATGGATGGGGTATCAATGGGAAGATATATTTTATGCCTCAGACTATTTTCAACAATTGTGGGATTTTGCCATTACCTTAATCAAGAAAGGAAAGGCTTATATAGATGAACAAACATCCGAAGAGATAGCAAAGCAAAAAGGGACTCCTACGCAACCGGGCATTAACAGCCCCTATCGTGACCGCCCTATTGAGGAGAGTTTAGAACTTTTCAAAAAGATGAATTCAGGGGAAGTTGAAGAAGGAGAAATGGTTCTTCGCTCTAAAATTGATATGTCACACCCCAACATGCACTTTAGGGATCCTGTGATCTATCGCGTTATAAAACATCCTCATCATCGCACAGGCACCAAATGGAAAGCCTATCCCATGTATGATTTTACACATGGGCAATGTGATTATTTTGAAAATGTAACTCATTCTTTATGTACCCTTGAATTTGAGGTTCATCGCCCTTTATACGATTATTTTATTGATGAGTTAAAAGATACTCACTTAGCTCGGGAAAACAAAGAATACAGACCCCAACAAATTGAATTTAATCGTCTAAACCTGACCTATACTGTAATGAGTAAAAGAAAATTAAGAGCTCTTGTACAGGAAGGACTAGTGAATGGATGGGATGACCCACGTATGCCCACTCTTTCAGGATATAGGCGTAGAGGATATTCTCCGGAATCCATAAAAAAATTCATAAATAAAATCGGCTACACAAAATATGAAGCTTTAAACGATGTTTCATTATTGGAGTCAGCTGTTCGGGAGGATCTAAACAAAAGAGCAACTCGTGTTTCTGCTGTATTAGACCCCATAAAATTAATCATCACTAATTATCCCGAAGATAAAGTTGAAGTGATGACAACTATAAATAATCCCGAAAATCCGGAGGAAGGAAGTCATGAAATTGAATTCAGCCGAGAACTGTGGATTGAAAGGGATGACTTTATGGAAGATGCTCCACGAAAATATTTCCGATTGACACCCGGCAAAGAGGTAAGATTAAGAAATGCTTATATTGTAAAATGCATCGGATTTAAAAAAGATGAGGAAGGCAATGTTATTGAAGTTTATTGCGAATATGATCCGGAAACGCGCAGTGGCATGCCTCAATCTTCAAGAAAAGTAAAAGGAACGATTCACTGGGTAAGTTGTGCTCATGCTTTACCTGCTGAAGTTAGACTTTATGATCGCTTATTCAGCGTTGAAAATCCAAACACTGAAGAGGATTTTCACAAATTACTAAACCCTGATTCACTGAAAATTCTTAACCCTTGTTACGTTGAGAAATTTGCAGGACAAAAAAGACCTATGGACTACTTGCAATTTCAACGCATTGGATATTTTACCCCTGACAAAGAAAGTACTACAAATCATTTAGTCTTTAATAAAACAGTGGGACTAAGAGACGATTGGGCGAAAATACAGAAAAAGAATCAATAATAAACTTTAGAATGAATCAATTTAATTCTTCTTCAAAAGACTACGAGTATAATCCACTCGTAGCCAAATATGAAGAATTGAGACAACAACAAAAAAGTTTTTACCTTGACCCGTATGAATTCATAGAAGTAGCTAACTTCTATTTAAATCAATTAAATTATAAAGAGGCAAAAGAAGCTTTATTAAACGGCCTTAAAATACATCGCTTAGAGACTAATTTATTAATTGAATTAGCTCACTTATATTTAGAGCTTGAAAAAATGGATAAAGTCAAGCAAGTCCTTCAACAATTAGAAGGGGTTCATCTCTTTGAGGTAGATTCTATTCGAGCTGAAATCATATTAATGGAAAATGAGGATGTGGAACAAGCAGATCAGCTATTTCTGCAATCTGTTGACCCTATTGATTTAGATCAAAGGCTAACTGTAGCACAATTATTCCTTATCTATCAGTATCCGGAGAAGGCTCTCGATTGGTTACTGCCGGCATATAAAGAGAACGATCAAAACATTGAATTTCTAGAACTTCTGGCTCGTTGCTATTTAATGGAACTAGACTTCATTAATGCAGCTAAGGTTTACGATAATCTTCTAAACCTTGTTCCTTATGAAGCTGACTATTGGAATAAATTAGGCCACTGCTACTACTTAGAGGAAGATTTTGAGGCAGCTGAAGAAGCATACTCTTTTACACTTCTATGCGATAAGAGGATAAATGAACCCTATATATTTGGAGCATTATCTTTACTTTATCAGCAAAAAGAAAGAGAAGCTAATCAATTGCTAAATAATGGAATTAAAGAAAACATTCTTCTCCCGGGAGATAAATATTACTATCCGGCACTTTTTTATTACGTACAAGAAAATATTGAGAAAGCCTATAATAAGCTGACTGAAGGTATTGAACAAATCAAAGAGAGAAATGAGAGCTTATTATGTTATTACTTCCTTATTACCCTATGTTTAATTCGTTTAGAAAAACACGATGAGGCTTCAAAATATTGTGCTATAGGATTACAAGTTCATAAGGAATTATCAGATAAAAACATAGGGGAACAATGGATAGCCGTACCCACCATGAAACAATTTGAAGACTTAATGAACAAATGTAGAGAAAAAACCTATTCTCCTACTGAAATACATATTCAATATACACGCCAGCTACTAACTTCATTAAATCCTTTTCTCTGGAAAGAAAAAGGGTATTCTTTATTGACTGCTATAGAGACGTCATTTAATGAGTTATATGAAACCAAACCAATCTCCACAGATAAGAAAGGACCTGAAATACAGAATCAATTAGAGAAAATCCACTTTAAGATATTATTGGAAAATGAAAGGATTTTAGCAGAAACGAAAGAAGATTCAGAAATAGAAGATAGTCATGCTGCTTTCTTTAAAACCATATTAGAGAATAATCCTAATTTAGTTGCCATATGGAAAAAAGAAATGAAAAATATAATTCAAAACAACTAAACAATTAAAAAACATGGAGTCTATTGCTTTTATACAGTGGTGCTTAGATCACTTGAATTATTGGACAATTACACTTCTTATGACCATAGAAAGTTCATTCATTCCTTTTCCTTCAGAGATAATTGTTCCTCCTGCAGCATATAAAGCGGCAGTTGGAGAAGATCTTAACATTGTTTTAGTTGTTTTTTTTGCTACACTAGGAGCTAATTTCGGAGCTCTCATAAACTACTATTTAGCCAAATGGTTAGGCCGTCCCATAGTTTATAAATTTGCTAATAGCCGTATAGGACACATATGTCTTTTAAATGTTGAAAAGGTAAAAAAAGCAGAAAAATATTTTGATGACAACGGGGCTATTTCAACATTTATTGGTCGATTAGTTCCCGGAATCAGACAATTGATATCCATCCCTGCAGGTTTAGCTCAAATGAAACTTTCCACCTTTATTTTATATACAACTTTAGGAGCAGGATCATGGAATATTATATTAGCTGTTCTAGGATATTATTTATCTAAGGTTCCGGGCATCCAAACGGAAGAACAACTCATAGAAAGAGTTACAGAGTATAGTCACGAAATAGGTATCATCTTTGTTGTTCTAGCACTATTTATAATCGGTTTTCTGATTTATAAAGGAGTAAAGAAAAAGCCCACTAAAGAAATTAAAATAGAACAATAAATCCATGAAAAAGCCCCAAATCTTTTATTTGAGGCTTAACTTAATAATTATAAAAACTACTTCACAGCAGCTAATGCACCATCATAATCCGGTTCTTGAGTTACTTCAGGAACTACCTCAACATAGGTTATTACTCCTTCTTCATCAATAACCACAACAGTACGTGCAAGTAAGCCTGCCAATGGTCCGTCTTTCATTAATAGTCCATAATCTTTTCCAAATTCAGGAGAACGGAAATCAGATAATGCAATTACATTATTAATGCCTTCAGTAGTGCAAAAACGCTCATGAGCAAAAGGTAAATCTTTAGAAATTGCTAAGACTACCGTATTTTCCATTTCAGAAGCTAAAACATTAAACTTACGCACAGAAGTAGCACACACACTTGTGTCCAAACTTGGAAAGATATTAAGTACTACTTTTTTCCCTTTAAGTTCGCTCAAACTCAATGGAGATAAATCTCTTTTAATCAATTCAAATGCTGGTGCTTTATCTCCTTTTTGAATTGTATTACCTGTTAATTCTACAGTATTCCCTTTAAATTTTGTATTCATACTAATGCTATTTAATAAACTTATAATAGTAATAAAACAAAGAAAGGACAGAAATGTTTATTCAATTCATTCCCTTCTTGCTCTTTATAATAAAGAAAACTTATATTTAATCATTTTATCAGACTAACCTCTTTATCTTTATACAAAAAAATGTGGCTGATTTGAATTCTCAAAAGAATAGAATAAAAGAAGCAATCGTTTGCACAACCAGAAACTCTCAAAAAGATTGATCCTCATCTTTTTTAACATTTTTATTCTTATTATTGTGTATAAAACTAAAGTACTATAAAATTAAACATATGACCTTAACATTTAATATTGAATACCGAACCAATTGGGGTGAAGTGGTAAAAGTATGGGGGTCAATTCCCGAGCTTGGCGATAATAACCCAATGCAGGCTATTCCACTAAATACAATTGATGGTGTAAAATGGACTTTAACCATAGAAACAGATTCCATTCCTTCTGACAAAAAAATTAACTATGCTTATTGCATATATTCAAAAGGAGAACTTATTCAAAATGAATGGAACGGAATTGATCGCTGTCTTTATCTTTCAAGTAGGGATCAACAACATTATATCCTATCTGATTGCTGGAAACTACTCCCTGAAAACGCCAGCTATTTTAGTTCAGCGTTTACCAATAGTTTCTTAGCCCCCAAACAGATGGACAAAAAACCTAGAGCGTACGCTAAAGGCTTAATCATAAAAACATACGCTCCGGAATTAAATAGCCGTTATGCTGTGGGCGTCATTGGCAATCAAAAAAGTTTAGGGAATTGGAATACTGAACAGGTTAAACTTCTTAGCAACATTCATTTTCCGGAATGGCAAATTGAATTAAATGCAAATCAACTAACTTTTCCTATAGAATATAAATTTGTTCTTTATGACCGGATTGAAGCAAAAATAGTTGGATGGGAAAATAGTCACAATAGATATATTCCTAATCCTAAATTAAAAAACAATGAAACTTTTATTGTTGGAGATCAGTATGCGACTTTTAATCTAGCTCCTTGGAGAGGAACCGGAGTAGCTATCCCTGTTTTTTCTTTAAAATCGGAAAGTAGTTATGGTGTAGGAGATTTTGGCGATCTTAAAAAAATAGTTGACTGGGCAAAAGTCACAAAACAAAAAGTAATACAAATCCTCCCTATCAACGATACTGCAATAACGCACACATGGACCGATTCTTATCCATACAATAGTATTTCCATATATGCTTTCCATCCAATGTATGTGGATTTAAACCAACTACCCGAATTAAAAAATAAAACCCAACAAAACAAATTCAAAAAGAAACAAAAAGAGCTAAATAAACTACTCTCTGTTGATTATGAAGAGGTCAATAAAACTAAGTTAGATTACTTAAAACTGTTATTCACACAAGAAGGCAAAAAAGTTATACAATCTAAATCATACCTCTCATTCTTTGATGACAACAAAGAATGGCTACAACCCTATGCTGTATTTAGTCATTTAAGAAACACTTATGGAACTGCAGACTTTAGGAATTGGCCTAAGTATAATAAATATGAAGAAACATTTATAAAAGAATTCTATGATCCTTCATCCGATTCATACAAGGAAGTATCTTTATATTGTTTTATACAATACATATTACATGAACAATTAATAAGTGCCAGAAACTATGCTCACAGCCAAGGAATCGTTTTAAAAGGAGACATTCCCATTGGCATCAGCAAAAATAGTGTAGAGGCTTGGAAAGAAGATTATTACTTCCATATCAATGGGCAAGCCGGTGCCCCACCGGATGCTTTTTCAAAAAATGGACAAAATTGGGGTTTTCCCACCTACAACTGGGATGTAATGGAAAAAGATGGTTATAAATGGTGGGTTAAAAGATTTCAAAAAATGGCAGAATATTTTGATGCCTATCGTATTGATCACATTTTAGGTTTTTTTAGAATCTGGGAAATCCCCATGAATGCCGTTCATGGACTTCTTGGTCAATTCTCCCCTGCCCTACCCATGAGTCGTGAAGAGATAGAAAGCTATGGACTTCCCTTTAAAGAAGAGTTTTACACAACCCCCTTTATTCATGAATATTTCTTAGAACAGTTATTTGGACCTTATGTTAACGAGGTTAAGGATCAATTCATTGAAACAACCGATGTATGGGAGGTTTATAGAATGTGTAAGGATTTCAATACACAAAAGAAAGTAGAACAGTATTTTGAAAATAAAGAGCTGAATGAGAAGAATATAAGAATTAGAGATGGACTTTATACTTTAATCAGCAACGTTCTCTTTTTGAGGGATCATAAAAATCCTGATTTATTTCATCCCCGCATCGCAGTACAACACGATTCTATTTATGACACATTAAGCTATGAGGAAAAAGCTGTCTTTAATAGTTTATATGACCATTTCTACTATCATAGGCATAACGATTTCTGGGCAGAACAAGCCATGAAAAAGCTTCCTCTACTTACTCAATCCACACGAATGTTGGTGTGTGGTGAAGACTTGGGAATGATACCTAGTTGCGTAGAATGGGTAATGAATCAATTGCGCATATTAAGCCTTGAAATTCAAAGAATGCCAAAGGATGATCAAGTAGAATTTGCAAACCTATACACTTATCCTTATCGTTCTGTTTGCACAATATCCACACACGATATGTCTACACTTAGAGGCTATTGGGAAGAAAACAGAGAAGTTACACAACGATATTATAATCAAGCGTTAGGCTATTGGGGCGAAGCTCCACAAACAGCTACTGCTGATATCTGTGAAGCCATTGTAAGAAATCACTTATATACACCTTCCATGTTATGTATTTTATCTTTTCAAGACTGGTTATCAATTGACGAGAAATGGAGAAACCCGAATGTTGAAGAAGAACGAATTAATATTCCGGCAAATCCCAAACATTTTTGGAAATATCGCATGCATATTACAATAGAGGAGCTGATGAAGGCTGACAGCTTAAATAAAAAAATCATAGAACTTACAAAGCTTACTGGTAGAAATCATGATTCTTAAATAATTCATTGAATGGCATTACTTTTTATTCCCTTAATCTATCCTTTTGAATAGACTAAGGGAATGTTTTTTATATGTACTTTTATCTGTACTTTTGAATCTCAGCAAATGCTCAATAAACTAGAATAATAAATGAAAATACTTCAAAGTTCCATTCAATTAAATGAAATGGTTTTTTTCGCATATCACGGCGTAGCAGAACAAGAAACAAAGGTAGGTAACTTATTTACTATAAATTTAACTGTAGAAGTATCATTAGAAAATGCAGCTAAAAGTGATTTAGTAGAAGACACGATTAACTATGCAACCCTTTACCAGTTAATAAAAAAAGAGATGGATATACCCTCCAAATTACTTGAAAACGCATGTTATAGAGTAGCCAAACGTGTATTAAAAGAATTTACTCAAATTGAAAAACTAACCGTCTCTTTAGCAAAACAAAATCCACCTATGGGTGCTGACATACTTTCTGCTTCAGTGCAACTAACTGTTACCCAATAAAAAAGGAGGT
>CAZFXK010000039.1:16358-18693 GCA_964522975.1 uncultured Bacteroides sp.
TTAACATCAGTATCGTGAGGTTGAAGAGTCATAGGGTCTGTAAAGAAAAACAGATAATCTATATCTCCTGCAACTATATGTGATCCCATTTGCTGATCTCCCCCTAAAGGCCCTGATTTGAGTAAAGTAATGTCCCAAGCAACTTCAGGGTGTCTACGATTTAGAGCCTCTGCAATCATTTTACCTGTCGTTCCAGTACAATAAAACTTGTGACCAATTAATTGCTCAGAATTCCATAATACCCAATCAATTAAATCTTTTTTCTGTGCGTCATGAGCAACCAATCCTATTCCACGTCGAACAAAATTTGCCATTTTTTATCTTATTATTAAATTTAATTCTTATTCAATTCTGAAAATTTTCTTTTTCTTTTAAGATAGTATTTAACTAATATACTATATTTTTTTCGTTCAACTATATTTTTTTCTACCGTTTTTTCTAAATTATCCATTCTATCTGAAAAGAACTGCATTTTAATTTCTTGGAAATCTTTTCGAGCTTTCCAAATGGCTTTCATTTTTAAGAAACTACCTGAAAACAAGAAAATAAAGCTGGCAAAATAATCAAGAAACCAACGAATGCACATTACTTTTACCAATTCTTGTTGGGGCAAATTTTTATATAACATCAATAAATTATTCCTGAAATTAAGGTAAAGTTTTCTTGGATTTTCATTATCTAATGTAGCCCCACCATAATGATAAACTTCACTATCAGGAATACACATTATTTTTCCTCCACGTGCAAGTAATCGCCAACATAGATCAATCTCTTCCATATGTGCAAAAAAACGCTCATCAAATCCTCCAACAAGTAAAAAATCTTTCAGCCGAATGAATAAAGCTGCTCCGGTAGCCCAAAATATAGAGATAGGAGTATTATATTGTCCTAAATCTTTCTCCAAAGTTGAAAATATGCGTCCTCTACAAAATGGATAGCCGTAGCAATCAAGAAAACCACCAGCAGCCCCCGCATACTCAAAATATTCCTTCTCTTTCCAACTTTTGATTTTGGGTTGACAGGCAACAACCTCAGAATGATTCTCCATATATTCAAACAGAAGATCGAGCCAATAAGGGGTTACTTCAACATCAGAATTAAGCAACATAACATATTCACAATCTAATTGTTTTAAAACCTTATTATACCCTCCTGCATATCCATGATTCTCTTCAAATATAATTAATTCAATCTCATTGGGATAATTATCCTTTAGCCATGAAACAGAATCATCTGTGGAACCATTATCAACCACATAAACAACCACCCCATCTTGTTTGGAATTACGGATCACAGATGGTAGATATTGCTCTAAAACTGCTCTTCCATTCCAGTTTAATATGACAACACCAATCTTTTTATTCATCCTCTTTTTTTAATTTCCATCGTTTATGCGACCAAAACCAATAAGCTGGTTCACGCTGTATGGTGTTCTCAACTTTACGAGCAAAAAGTTCTGTTATGTAACCCTCTTGCATATCTTGAGGAGTATCTGTCAGTAATTCAAAAGAGACTTCACCATAACCTCTTTTTATCCTTTTTAATTCACAATAAAATACCGGAAATTTAAGCATCTTAGCTATTCGTTCTGCACCATTCATAAATGCTGTTTCTTGATTTAAGAAATTTGTCCAATATCGTGAATCATGAGGGCCCGGTGATTGATCTGTAATCAACCCTATGACCATTTTTTTATTATCTCGCTTAAGTTTTAATAACTCACGAGCTGTAGAATGCTTAGCAACATTATATCCTCCAAAACGAGAACGTAGATGCAAAAATAATTTATCAATATAGGGGTTTCTTAAAGGCTTATAAATCTGTACCGGAATTTGATCAGGTGGCATAATCATTCCCATACCAATTATCCACTCAAAGTTTGCATAATGTGGAATTAACAAAATAATACCACCATATTCATCTATTTTTTGTAGAAACTCCGATTTATTAATATAGCTCATACGTTCAAAAAGCTCTTCTGAAGACATTTTAAGTAATTTGATCTCTTCCATAAAATAATCGCACAAATAATGATAAAACTTCTTCTCAATGCGGATTATTTCATCTAGGCTTTTTTCCGGAAATGAACGAGTCAAATTTTGACGTACTACTTTTCGTCTATATCCAACTAAATAATAAAGGATGTAATATATTCCATCAGATAATACATACAAAGCTCTTAAAGGAAAAGAAGCTAAGAGCCACATTCCGGAGTAAATTAAATAATAGATTAATCGTGATTTCATAATTTAAGAAATTATTTCGCCTTTGATGGCTGATTGATCCTCATTAAATTCGATTAATCGAACAGGTACAATCTGATTATCTAATTTGG
>CAZFXK010000039.1:18793-20266 GCA_964522975.1 uncultured Bacteroides sp.
CTCAATTGCTCTAAAAACTCATATGTTTTATTAAAATATTCATCAGTTTCACCCCGTGTACCTACAATAACATCAATGCCAATAAATGCAGAAGGAAGAGATTTCCTGATATATTCTATTTTATGTGCGAATAAAGCTGTATCATAGCGACGTTTCATTAACTTTAAGACCTCATCACTACCCGATTGCAGAGGAATATGAAAATGTGGCATAAACCTCTTAGATTGAGATACAAAGTCAATAATTTCATCGGACAACAAATTAGGCTCTATTGAAGATATTCTAAATCTCTCTATGCCCTCAACCTCATCTAATGCACGAATTAACTGAATGAATGATTCTCCTGTATTCTTTCCAAAATCACCTGTATTAACTCCGGTTATAACAATTTCTTTACCTCCTTCTTCTGCTACCTGTTCAGCTTGCTTTACTATAGAGTCAATCGTTCCACTCCGACTAAATCCTCTAGCAAAGGGAATAGTGCAATAAGAACAGAAATAATCACAACCATCTTGTACTTTTAGGAAGTATCGAGTTCGATCACCTTTTGAGCAAGAAGGAACAAAAGTTTTTATATCCTTTAGTGGAGAAGTATGAATTTTTACACTCTCCTCTTTTTCTAATTGCTCCAGATGTTTTAAGAATTCTTTTTTCTGCTCAGCACCTAAAACTAAATCCACCCCTGGAATTTCAGCAATCTCATCGGGCTTAAGTTGAGCATAACAACCCGTAACAACTACTTTGGCATTAGGATGTTGCTTAACCATACGGTGAATTGCCTGGCGACATTTCTTATCTGCGACATCGGTTACAGAACAAGTATTTACTATACATAAATCAGCAGTTTCTCCAGAACGCACTGAACGATATCCTGCTTCTGCTAAAGCCTCACCTAAGGAGGATGTTTCAGAAAAATTTAATTTACACCCTAATGTATAAAAAACAACTTTTTTATCTTTAAATACTGAAGTATCAATCATAACACATTTATTCCTCACAAAGTTATCACTATTTATCAATAACACAGAACATATAACAGCAAGTTCCATATCAAATAAAAAATATCCCACCGAGATCTTCACTCAATGGGATATTTAAATTATGAGTAGAGAAGAGAATTTTATTTTCCTTCTGTCACTTCTTTCTTTTCAGCTACAATCTCATCACCACCTTCTGCTTTTACCTCGAAAGGAATATCAACAGAAACCTCCTTATGTAACTTTATGACAGCTAAATAATTACCTACTTCTTTAACAGCATCTTTAACTATAATTAAACGACGATCAATATCATGACCCAGTTTTTTAAGTTCATCAGCTATCTGGATATTATTCACTGATCCAAAAATGGTACCGGTTGAGCTTACTTTAGTTTCAATAGATAAACTGATTCCTTCAAGTTTTGCAGCTAATGCTTCGGCATCATTCTTGATTTTCTCAAGTTTATGAGCACGCTGTTTTAGTGCCTCTGCTA
>CAZFXK010000040.1:0-20207 GCA_964522975.1 uncultured Bacteroides sp.
ACCCAAAAACCCCTCTCCATTTAACATAGTACCTTTGCGCCCAAAACACAATGAACTACGCCTACATCCGTGTTTCAACGGAAAAACAAACAATCGAAAATCAACGTCAAGAAATTCAAAGATTTGCAGATGAAAAGAACATAAAACTTGATAAATGGGTCAAAGAAACTGTTTCGGGAACAAAAGATAAAAGAGATCGCCGTCTTGGAACGCTAATCAAAAAAATGAAGAAAGGAGATATACTTATTATCTCCGAAATAAGTCGCCTGAGTAGAAAATTGATGGATAT
Organism: uncultured Bacteroides sp.; assembly: GCA_964522975.1. Lineage (GTDB taxonomy): Bacteria > Bacteroidota > Bacteroidia > Bacteroidales > Bacteroidaceae > Bacteroides_E. The sequence continues at coordinate 290 of CAZFXK010000040.1, forward strand.
AATGGAAATACTGCGTATTTGTATGGAAAAGGAAATCACAGTCTATAGCATCAAGGAGGGTTACGAACTTGGAGATACAATTGTAAGCAAGGTTCTGGCTTTCGCTTTTGGCCTATCTGCCGAAATAGAGCGCAACCTTATCTCACAACGCACAAAGGAAGGCCTGGCTCGTGCTCGATCTCAAGGCGTCAAACTTGGGCGCAAAGTAGGCGGCAAAAATGCAAAGTATAAACTTACGGATAAAGAAGACAGGCTCATTCAGCTATTAGTAGTCGAGAGACGCAGCAAGGCTTACGCTGCTAAAAAATTAAAATGTTCGGTGAGTTGCTTGAATGCGCATGTGAAGAGGATGAAGGAAAAAAAGAGTGGTATTTAAAATGCCACTCTTATTCCCAATCTTGCATGCTCATAGGGTTGAACGTGGATACTTCATTAAACAATAATAAATTCTTCATAACTACAGTTTTATTTTTTCAAAGATAAATAATAAGTTTTGTAAATAATAATCTACACTTTTAAATATAGAATTAATACTGTTTTTGGGGTAATGAAGAAAACTAAATCGAGATGAAAACCTTAAAGAGGATGGAAAAGATATTATCAATATACTTTCTCAATTATCTTTTCAAATAGTACATACACAAATTTATTTGTTTCACTGATAAGTTCTTTTAAAGAGTCATCCGTAACCACGAGAGCTTCTCCAAATATTGTTGTATAATAACGATGTGCAAAATCATTTCTAATATTATATGCTTTTACTAAATAAGAATAATCTGGCAATGTAACATTCAGCAGTGTAAGGAAAAGATTTTCGATTTCGGGGTTAAAGTTATTGTATTGATAACCTCTTAATTTCAGAATTACCTCTTCAGAACTCAACCCATTAAATCGATCGCGTTTTAGATATGAGCCCCTCACCTTCTCAAATCTTAAAAAACAAGCAACAAGAATATCCACTGCGAATAATTCATAATTAGATAAAACAGCTTGGTATAGCATTCTGTTAACACTTGATAGTGAGTTTAAACTTCTAAAGATTAAATTACAAGAAATATCTGTAGATCCGAAAGGTCGGGTCTTATTTATATCTGATTTTAAAATAGTCTTTATATCAAGAATATTGTTGTTATATGTATAAATACTATTGTATGGATTAGGTGTTTTAATTTCACTCCCAAAGCTAACAATATCATCAGTCACCTGATATATAACATCATCTTCACAAATAAGATCATTTGTGACATATCGAAACTCTCTCCCATTTTCTATTTTTATATTATCCGCACTAATGATTTTAGTACAGCTCGTTTTATCAAAAGTTGAAAAAGCAACTAAATCAGTGTAAGAAACCTCCTTATCTGTATCAAATAGGATGTTCCCTTCAATTAAAATATTCTTGTGAAAACTCTTTATTTCATACATAATACTTATTTAGCTACCCAATTTTTAAACCAATCTCATTGAATGCTTCCCACGCTTCAAGTACGCACTTGTCTAACTTTTCAACAGTTGGTTCGTTTAAATACCTGATACATCCCTCTATTTTACTTGCAAAATCTATGTTTTCTTTATTTATCAATATTGATTTACCAAGAGCATGAGATAAATGAGCAGATATTATTCCCACAATAACTCCTAGATTGTAACCTTTATCCCTTTTTTCAACAGAATACATCTTTCTGTAAATATCAGCTTCAGCTCCATGTCTATGGCCACGTTCACATCCATATACAGTTTTGATTAAATCCTCGTAAAATACTGCTCTTTCAATCATTCCTTTTTCCATGATAATATATTTTAAATTAATACTCTCACAAATATAATAAAAGAAAAACACATCCTCTTTATATTTTACAAGAAAAGCACAATATGACAATCGAGGATATACTTGCTTTAGAAGATAAAAAGAAAGCATTCGACATGCTAACACGTGACACCAATGAGACACGTGACAGGGAGTCGTGTAGAAACGAATATAAGGGTGACAGATCAAGGCGTGAAGAAAGTGTTGATAATCGAGAAAATAAAGAGGTAGATGTTTTCTCAGAAACAGAAACAGAGACAGATTCAGAAGGTAATGAAATACCAAAGAAGATTGGAACCACCCCTGTTAATGTAGCAAAAATAAAAACGAACATTCCCAAAAGGATAGTTAGGATTGCAGCTGCTTTCCTATTTGGTGGTAAAATGAATGTGAATTTCTCAGATGAGAATGAAGCAGCTGTTTTCTTTGAAGATGCTTTCGAGAGAAAGTTAAAGATGAAATCTGTTCTCAATGAATTTGCAAGAACAGTGATGATTGAGACGAAGTCTGCAATTGTTTTCTATCCACGTCCGGCAATGAGGGATGGAAAGGCTGTACTTGAAGTTAAGGCAAAGATACTCTCTTTAAAGAATGGAGATTTCTTCCCGCATTTTGACGAATATGGAGACATGGATGGTTTCATACGAAAGTATAAAGCTATTTATTCAGAAGATAGTGAAGAATATGATTTCTATTGGGTGCAAACAGCTACTAATGAAATTACTTTTATCGATAAAGCAGGATCAATCATTGAGGTTGATAACAAGACTAATCTTGCAGGAAAAATAACAGTGGTTTATGTTGAGCAGGACGGTGCAGAATGGGATGATATTGCACCTATCCTTGATTCTTATGAAAATAGATTGTCACGTGTGAGTGATACCAATGATTATTTTGGTGATCCTATATTGAAAAACTATGGTGAAAGCTCGCTACCTTCCAAAAAAACTGTAGGGAAACAAATATCATACCCTATTAAAGTTGATCCAGACACAGGTAAAGAATATCATGGAAATGCTGAATATCTTGTTTGGCAACAGTCAATCGATAGCATCAAACTTGAGTTAGAAACATTACGTAACGAAATATTTTCAGGCTCTTCTACACCCGATTTGTCATTTGAGAACATGAGGGGTATTGGGGCATTATCCGGTACAGCAATTGAGTTGATGTTTATGGAAGCATTCATCAAAGCAGCTGAAAAGATGGAGCTGTTTGGACCAGCTGTGCAACGATGCGTTTCTGTTGTCAAGGCTTTAATTGCCAATGTAACCGATACTAAGTTTAGCAAAGGTTTGGATGTCTCAAATCCAGAAGTAACCTTTGGTTCTATCCTCCCTGACGATTTAAAAGGTAAAATTGAAATGCTTGTTTCAGCAAGTGGAGGTAAATCCATCAATTCGCAAGAAACATTGGTCGGTGAATCCCCATTTACACGCAATGTAACCGATGAGATCAGTCGATTGAAAAAAGAACAAACAGAAGAATCACAACAGTATAATTTAACTGGTTTAAATATGTAATTATGGAAGATAAAGCAATAAAGCAAGTAGAGTCATTTATGACAAATTGGAAACAAAAGAAGTTTGTCGAGATGTTTGATAATAGTCAAATCACTTGGAAAGAAGAGAATAAGCAGGGAGATATAAAAATCCTTTTCAAAGATTTAAAACTTGAATCATTTGAAGTTTTAGGAACAAAGAAAATTGGTAAAGCTCTTATAGGTGTAGCAACTGAAATGAAGATTAACGGTGAAACAGCTGTATCAAATGTGATGGTTGTTTTTGAAAATGGTAAATACAATGCACATCCAAATGGCCTGCCAGGGGTGAATCCAATTTCAGTATTAAGGTACAAGTTTATTGAGTCTTCACCAGTAGAAGAAAAACCAATAGAGAAAGCGAAAACAGCACCTAAGAAACAAAAGAAGTAAATGCCACCTTTAAGTTTTCACGACCAAAAGCATCTTACTCGCATGTTCGTACAAGAGCATCGAGTAAATGCTTTGTTCAATCAATTCATTAAGAATGTTGCACCTGAATTGCGTAAGTGGAAAGAGCACAGTCATCAAAATGTTTGGATACGTAATCAGCTTATTGAAAAAGCAATTGAAAAGCATCTTCTAATTTTTAAGAATGCTTTAGAGAATGAAATAAAAAAGAATCAGAGCAAAGCATGGGGTGAAGCAGTAATCAAAAATGATATACTGGTTGAAAAATACATTGATGGAATGTCATTATCCAAGTCAATTAAAGAAGGTTTGTTTTCACGTAACCTCGATGCATTAACAGCTCTTCAGAATAGAATTGATAACGGATTTACATTATCTGATAGAGTTTGGAATATAACCAAGCAAACAAAGGGCCATGTTGAGTTATTTCTTGAATCAGGATTAAGTACTGGCAGAAGCGCAGAAGAAATAGGTCGCGATATTCGTCAATTACTTCAGAACCCTGATAAACGATTTAGAAGAATACGAAACGAAAAAGGAGAATTGGTATTATCTAAACCAATGAAAGATTATCACCCTGGCCGAGGCGTATATCGTTCATCTCGTATGAATGCTGTAAGACTTACTGCAACAGAAACAAACATGGGATATCGCATGAGTGACGCTGAGAGGTGGAAGCAACTCGACTTTGTGTTAGGGTTTGAAGTTAGGCGTTCACCTAATGCACATAAATGTGATGTATGTGATCCTTTGGTTGGGAAATATCCAAAAGGTTTTATTTTCAGCGGTTGGCATCCATTCTGTATATGCATGGGAATTCCTATTGTGATGAACCATGATGATTTTGCAGATTATTTGCTCACTGATGAAATCCCAAAACAAAAGTATGTGGATAATATTCCTGCAAATGCTCAAAAGTGGATGGATGGATTTATGAAAAACAATCCGAAAAACCCTCCTTTATTTTATAAGTTAAATAAGGAGTTATTCTACTAGTTACATAAAAAGACTTTCTAATATAAGTGGATAGTATTATTCTTATAATCCTTTAAATACTCATCAATATTTATCCCATAACAAAAGATAAAGATATTATCCATTTCCTTTCTAACGTTATCGTATTCTCTTTTCCCATTTATGTAAAAATACGATGTGCCGTTAGAAACATTCCAATTAATCTGATTGGCATTTACTTCAATTAAAAAGTGAGTTTTTTTCCCACCTTCTGTTGTGATTTCTATTCCATATTTATCAAGTAAATACAAGAACAATCTGACGGGATTATTCAACATATCTTCAAAGACAGCAAAAGGAACAAACATCACTGTGGAAATATTGTATTTCTCTTCTATATCTTTAGTATCTTTATGCATATGATAAAACATAATCAGCTTTACACCGTTAGTTCTTCTTACTGTTTTTGTGCACAAGAAGTTTTTGCTGTCACTACTTTCAAAAACATGAACATATTCAGGTTTTTTGAACCAAGAATATATTCCATTAGAAGAGATGTTTATACTTTTTAAAACCTCGTGAAAATGATTATCGTGCTCCAATTTAATATCAATATCCTTGAAGTTACTAGGGTCTGCGTTAAATGCTTTTTCTATTAGTTTTACTTCATCGTCATTATATATAGGCTGACTTTCACTTAGGACCTTAGATAAATATTTACCTAAGGCTATATCATATGCATAAGCTTCATCCTCAGTTCTAACTTCATCAAAATTGAGGTTGTACTGTTTTTTAATTTCTTGAATGATTAGTGTAACATCAGATTTATCTTCAACTCTAACAGGTGTAGAAACCTCTAATCTGTTTTTTATCCGACTCATCTCGTTCATTAAAAACAGTATAGCAATCAATTTACTATCAATAGTTCTATTCATAATTCTAGTCTAATGAAATAATTTCAAACTCTTCTTCTTTTAAATCAGCAATTCTATATTCAGTACTTAAAATAGATGCAACTTCATCAATTGGAACACAATCCAATCTTTCTTGTTCAATATTATTAGGTATTAAATAAATAAGAGGTTTGAATTTTTGTTTGTCAGCTTTATCAATAATTTTATTTATCCGTGCTAATTCTTCTTGTGTAATTTGCCCTTTTTCAAATTGCACAAGAGCCCCCTTCTTTAAACCTGTTCTATTTCTCTCAATTTTATCACTGTGATCATCATCAGATTCTATGTCTCTTTTCAAAGAATGATAAATATCCCAAGGCGAAGAACTTACGGGAATTTTACTTAAAGGGTGAAAATGATCTAATTTCTTAGGGTTAAATACAGGAGAGCACCATATATAAAAAACAGAGTCATAATATCGTTTAGATAACCAATGAGATAATTCACTGTTTGTTGAATAAAATAACAAATTATTTTTCATCCCCATTTTTTAATATTCAATTCGTAATTCGCTTCAAAGATACATTTTATTTTAATAAAAAAGAAATATAGAATTATTCTCCGAAAAAGATAAACTACTTATATTTTAAATTAAAAAGCACATGACACTATTAGAATTAATCAAGAAACAATGTAAAGAGCAAGGTGTACCAGAAAAGTATGCTGAGCGTATTTTAAAACTATCAGGTATCACTGAAGATAAAGATGGAAGCGTTTTAAATGCTGTTACCAGCTTTAAAGAGAATGTTTACGTAGATATTCAAGAAGCTGAATCTTTGGCTGAGAAAGCGAGATTAAAAGCTGTCGAAGAATATGAGAAAAAGCACAACATCAAAGATGGTGCTTCTCTAAAGACTGATGATGAGCCGAAAGATGATGACTCTAAAAATGATATCGATTTAACAGGTATGGACGAAAAAACAAGAGCTGTATTAGAGGCACAGCAAAAAGCTATTGCCGATTTAACTGGTTTGGTTACCTCAATGGCAACTAATCAAAAGAATTCTTCAACGCTCGAAGTTGTAAAGTCGAGGCTCATTGGAAAGATTGATGATAAATTCATCGATAAGTATTCTAAGCGTGTGAATCTCGGTGCTGAGAATATGGATGAAGAGATTGAAAGAATTTCCACTGAGTTTGTAGAAGACAAACAGGCATTCTTAAATGAAGCTGTGGAAAAAGGAGGTTACCAACCCGTAAGTGGCGGGATAAGCGATAAAGATTTCGATGATTACGCTAGACGTCAATCAGCAGGTGAATCTGAATTCGAAGGGGTTAAAATTTAATCAAGAGTATTAATTATAAAAGTTATCAAAAATGGATGATGTAAGAAAATACGGTGAGTATCAGCACATGCCTTTTATTATCAACGAACTTGTTGATAAACCAGGTGGAGGTACTTTGAAAATTGAGGGTTTAGATAGATCGAAAGGTTCTATTGCACCCGGGTTTTTCGTAGGAGAAACCGAAAAAGGATTACTACAGATGCTCGTAGGAGCGGTTTTGTTTGCAGACGCTGCAAACAACGCAGTAAATTACAAAGTGAAGAAAGGACACCAAGTGAAAGCTGGTATGTTCTTGGCTGGAGATGCAAACGGTTCAAAAGCTTATGTAGTTACAAAAGTAGTAACAACTGATGCTGAGTTTGATACTCTCACATTAGTTACCACTTTAGGTGTAACATTGAAAGCCGGGCAATCACTCTATGAAGTGAAAGCAGAAGATGCTGTTGGTGATGCAGGTGAATTGCAGATCAAACCTTTAGGTATTGCAAAGAATGAGATTGACTTATCGGTTAATCATCCTGTTACAGGCGTTTCTTTGAGTGGTTATTACACTGCTGCTACAATGGCCTTTGGTGCACCCAAAGCTATTACGAAGCATTTACCAATGATGCAGTTCAAGTATCCTAATGTTTAATACAATAAAATAACAATAGTAGTATGGAAAGAAGTTTATTAAAAGAATTAACCGATGCTCGTTTAGCTGCTTATCTGAAAGAGCAAAAAACAACTCCCAGGTATTGGCCAGTGCTGTTCCCTTTGGATTACAGTGATGAGTTGGACTGGAAAGCTCTGACTGCAGAAGGTGGAGGTACGATTGTAGCTGATGTAGTTAGTTATGATTCGTCTGCTCCTGAAAAAGGTCGTAAGACGATTGGTAAAGCAACTGGCGAGATTGCAAAAGTGACTGTAAAACGTACCATGCGTGAGCGTGAAAGATTGCAATATAAGCGATTGAAAAAAGAAACTCAAACAGATCAGGTTAAGAAAAAGATTCTTGATTTGATTTACAATGATGTTGACTTTGTTGTAGACGCTGTGAACGGTCGTAGCGAGTCGCTAAGCTTGCAAATTGCTTCAACTGGTAGAGTAGCATTAAATAAGAAGAACAACCAAGGTATCATCACGGAAACCGATATTGATATGGGTGTACCGAAAGAAAACAAGTTGACCGTGAGCAAGCTTCTTACAAACGCTGATTTTGACTTCTTTGCAGAGGTTCGCGCTGTTCAGAAAAAATCAAAGAAAACTGGTAAGGTTCGCTACATGTGGATTGACGAAGAGACTTTTGATGTGATTATGGATACAACAAAAGTGCGCGAATCGTTCGGTTTGGATTATTACAAAACCAAACAAGCATACGAAGGTCATCTCGATGTTGAAGCCATTAACGCATATCTAAAAAGAAAGCGTATGCCTGAGATTATCCTAGTGGAAGATTCCAACCTAATCTTTGAGGACGATGATCACGTAAGAACTGAATTACCTGCATGGGAAAGAGGATATATCTCGTTTACGATTGATAAATCTTTCGGACGTACACAGCACGGACCTATTGCAGAAGAAGATGAAGAGACAGTGAAGAAAATAGCCATTCAAAGTAAAAAAGGACACGTTTTGGTGACAAAATGGTCGACTTTGGACCCATTGCATGAGAAAACAAAGGGTGAAGCTCATTTCTGGCCTGTTATTGATAGCCCTGGTTCAGTTTATATGCTAAACACGAATCACACAACCAAGTTTATTACACCAGCAGAGTAAATGACAATTCAAGAAACGATATTATCCTTCCCGGGTTTAGGTGATTTTCCTGCAAATCATTTGCCTGCTATACTCCTCAGTCGCAACTTAAATGTTGCGGCTGATACGAGTACAGTTGAAGCAGAAACATTGAACCTTGCTATTGCTGATATATTAGTTTTCGCTGTTAACATGCCTGATTTCACAGAAAACAAGCTCTCAATAACTTATCCTAGAAAGTATTTTATTGAAACAGCAAAACTTCTTTATAACAGTAATGGAGAATCTCACAAAGCTTTTGCACTTGTAAAAAAGATTATTGTTCCAAGAGGTAACGCATCAAACAAATGGTAAAGAGATATCCACATATTGCGATTGTGACTATTATGACAGGAGGTTCTGTCGTTAATGGTGAATGGGTAGAAGGTTCTGGCCACACTGTTGACGTTGTCGGTCGATATGATATAGTTAGCAATCTCAATGGTGATGTTGTGAGAGAAAATGCTAATGGTGATGAAATGAAAGTAAAAGGAGAGTTCTATACGCAACATGAAAAGATTGCAGGAGCTATTTCCCTTGAAATTGCATCATTAGGCATTAAGAAGAATATCATTTGCTGGTTAGATTATCAAACTCATTCAGTAATTAGCGTGTAATATGAATAATAGACTGACACCATTGTTTTCAATGAAAGAAGTAGACAATTGGTTTACTATTTTCACTGATAGAGCAGAAGAGAAAATGTACTTAACACTTCAAAGAGCTGGTGAAACGTTTGTTAGATATGCGCGACTTTATGGAAATTACAAGGATCATACAGGTAATTTGAGAAGTTCTATCGGTTACGTCATAGTTGAGAACGGTGACATTGTTAAAGATAACTTCACACCATCAACAAAGCCAGGGACTGATAAGGCTACTGGATTGAGAGAAGCTAAAAAGCTTGCAAGAAAGTTAGCTAATACTTACAACAATGGAATGGTGCTAATTTGCGTTGCCGGTATGAATTATGCAGCCTACGTTGAAGCAATAGACAGTTTGGATGTGATTACTGCAGCTGGGATAAAGGCCGAAGATGATTTAAGGAAGCAAATCAGTAAGATATTTTCAAGAGCAAAACAGCATGGACGAATTTGATATTGTAGATATGGTTTATACTCACGTTGCGAATGCAAATGTTGGCATGCCAATATTTAAAGATCGTTCATCAACTGGTGTAGAAGAGAATCACATTGTAATAAGTGGAATGGAATATCATGAATTTGATTGGCGCAATGTGTTGCCTGTTAATGTGAATATCTTCATCAAGCTTTATGAAAATGGGATGACAAATCGTACTGCAATGAAAGCAGCTAAAAAGAATATCCGCAAAGAGCTATTGAAAATTAAGCCTGAGAATGGAGAATATCAAAGTATTGAATTAAGTGGTAGTGCTAGAATAACAGGAGCCAAAGAAGGCTTCGATTGCATGAATATTAAAGTAATTATTAATACACAAAAAAAAATAGAAGATTATGGCTAAAAAAAGACCAATCGCAATGGGTATCGCAGCACATAGGATGGCCACAGTTGGTGACGGTGTGCCAGGAGTTGATTTTGAACCCCTAGCCCAACCAACTAAGAATGCAGTGTCATTCAACTTTGCAGATGCAAATGAAGTAAGGATTGACCTTGAAGGAAGTAACGATCCTTTGTATTCTGGTTTCGTAAAAGACACCACAGACTACATTGAAGTATCGATTCCTACACCTGATAATGCAACCATCCAGAAAGTGATGGGTGGTGAAATTGATAGTGCATTGGAAAAAGATATTTGGAAAGAATCCTTTGATGGAGTTCCTGATATTTCCTGTACTTATCAATGTGAGACTACACCAAGAAATGGCTCAAAAGTAGTTTACACTATTGTAAATGCAAAGGTATTGGCAAAGCTTTCTCAAGCTCCTACAGCTGATAACCCTGAGTTATTGCTTATACGTTTCTATAAGCAAGCTGCTATTACTGCAGCAGGTGTTAAGGGTTATGCTTTCTCACGTGAAGTTGTAACTGTAGAATAGATTTCAGCACAATCTTTATGATTTAATAAAAGCCCGGTATTGCATCGGGCTTTTATATTTTAAACAAAAACATGATATGGAAAACCTAAAAGAGAGTATTAAAGATTTAGATATCAATGGACAAAACGTATTAATTATTGGATTTCCTGCAAGTGGAAAAACTACTTTAGCCGAGCTGCTGAATAGTGAGAATCACACTTTGATACATAGTGATGACTATATACAATTTGGATTCAAAGAGAGCTTGTATGAGCTTTTAAAAGACTTAGAAAAAATTGAGGGTAACACTATCATCGAGGGTGTGATGGGATATCGATTGTTGCGAAAAGGAGTTGAGCTTAATTCATACTTTCCTAACATAGTAATTGAAATGAAAGTTATTGAAGCTACTGTCAAAAAAAGATATCAGGCTAGAGACCCAAAAAAGCTGAACGGTGCTTTGTCCATGTGTAAATCTTGTATGAAAATATTAGGTGATTACGAGAAAATGACAAACACAAGAAACCCTCTTTGGATTGAAATAAAGAACGATTAATCTTTGAAACATGAGCGTAAAACAACTTCTACTTTTAGAATCTGAAACAATTACAGATAAATCTATTCAGATTCCGTTTGATTTTTCAAACAAAGAAAGCATCCCAAAAGGAAAGGATCCAGGCAGTATGATTGTGATTTCTCCAATTACAGTTCGCACTTGGTTTAAATTGAAACCTCTTATCCTGTCAATAGAAAGTGAGGATTTCGACACACTTATCGACAAAGAAGAGAAAGCACCTGAATCAGAATTAACAGCTTTGATTTCAAAATATGATAATCTCCTGTTTGATATTATTTGTATCGGAATTCACAACAAAAAAAGCGATCCTCCTGAATGGTTTAGAGAGGTGCTGAAAGATAATTGCACTTGGATGGACGTATACATCTTATTGAATGCAATTCTATTCAGAGTAGGATATAACCCTTTTTACAACTCTATCACGACGTTAACGAACGTGAGCCCAATGACGAAGCCGGAGATAATAGCCGCTCGAAAAAACTTAGAAAGCTGGACCAACCCATTAGCTCAGCAATGTTCCTGGTGAACGTAAAAGAAGCATTAGGTTATACGCATGAAGAGACATTGAATTCAAGTTATGCACTCATCCAAACGATACTTACTGAGTACTCTTACATGTGGAATGAACGCAACAAAAAAGATTCAGATGAAGAGGATAGTCACGGTGAGTTTGAATGGGTTGATCTTCCAGATTGGGATGATCCATCGCAGACTAACAGAATTAAAAAGTATAAAGACGTTGGGTCATTTATTGGTTCTGAAAAGTCTCTATAAGCTATATTTTAGAAATAAAGAATAAAGATATATTTATGACATTATTATTTATTCAGTCATACTTGAAAGATGACTATCAATCTCTTGAATTTAAGTTGGCTATTGTGGCCATTATGTGGGGCATAGTCACTATTGCAATGGCGCTTGATTTGCTAAGTGGCTACAGAAAAGCTAAAGACCGTGGTGAAGCTCGAACGAGCTATGGCTTACGAAGGACAGTAACAAAGTCTGTCCTGTATTATGCACTAATGCTTTTCGCTTTTCTGTTCGATTGTATCGGAACTTTTTTTTATCCATTGCCGTATATTACGCTAATTGCAGCTGGTTTTTTGATATTTATTGAAGGCAAGTCGATTTTGGAAAAGGCGCACGATAAAGATAAGCGAAAACTTAATAAAAGCTTAGAAGAACTATCGATTATTCTGGATAATAAGGATGATTTAATTCAGGGAGTCGCTGAAATTATAAAAGGTAAGGTAAAGGCTAAAGGGCTTATATCCAACAATGATAATAATAATCCTAACAAATAAACACAATGGCAAAATTTGAAATTGCGTATAATCGCACAGAGAGCCACGAAGGCCGAAATGTATATACCAACACCCCTAGTGATGCAGGCGGTGAAACTTGGAGTGGCATAAGCAGAAGAGCAAACCCCAGATGGGGAGGTTGGGAGATATTGGATGCAATACCCAACAAGAAAAACGGGCATATAATCGGGTCACCGGAGTTAACCAAGCTAAAAATCGAACTATATCGTACCAACTACTGGACCCCTGTTTGGGGTGATAAGATAAGAGTGCAAGTTGTGGCCAATGACATGTATGATACAGCTGTCAACATGGGTGTGGGTACTTCAATCCGTTTATCTCAAAAACAATTACAGCTACCCGAAACAGGTTTCATGACAGCTGAGCATCTTTACAAATTAAATTCAGTAAGATGAAAGAGTTATTATTGATATTGGTTATTGCCTTAGCGAGTTGCAACAGCGTGAAGACAGTGGAAATCGAAGTGCCTGTTTATGATACTGTTTATCTTGAAATAGAAGATGTCGACAAAGTGTTAGTGCTAGAAGCCGATGTCAGATATTGGAGAGATAGTGTTTATCATTTGAATAGCACTATTCCTTTAGATGTGTACTTTAATGCACGTAAGATTGAGAAGATTAAATACTATATATCTATCACAGAAAACAGACCTGCAAACAAGAAGTTTTTTTACGGATGGATTAAAAGAACGATGACAGAATGAAAGAAGTAAAACTTATCGAATGGTACGATAGTTATGGCGTGTCGAGCGGATGGGAGGATATATCTAGTTTTCAACCAAATGAATTAGTTATTAAAAGTATTGGATTTGTATTGTATGAAGATGAAAACATTATTTCACTCACAGGTAACTATTCCGAAGAGACCGACAGAACGGCAGAACAAGCAAACGGGATAATTACTATCCCGAAATGCTGTGTTAAAAAAATCACTTCCGTTTGCTACCCTTCTTACGATCAGGAGCCTGCGTTAAAGCCGATGCTGCAACAGACTTAACTGCCTTAGATGATTTTGGATTAGAAAGTAGTTTACTTGCAGCCGATGCTACTCTCTTTGATGTTCTTTCATTTTTTGCCATAGAAACAGTTTTTTAGTTAAACAATATTTTACACAATTAAATAATTGCAAAAACCATGCCAGTTAAATTTAATAAATTAATCGCATCCTTTCTACTCTTGATTTTAATGAGTTGTGGTTCAAAAAAAACCTTTACTCAGTCAGAGAAGAAAGAAGATATCAAAATCGATTATACTGATAATTCTAAGAAGAAATCAGAGGTTGAGATAGAAAAACAGTATGTAAACACCAATACGAAAGAACGTATCGTTACAATGTATGGGGTGCATTTTGACACTATCTATGTAGATGGAAAGCCTATCATAATGCCAATTCCATACATTACGAGCAAAGAAGAGATTAGAGATATAAATACTGAAAACTTCTTGTATCGACTACACGTGAAAGATAGCATTGAGAATGCAATATCATTAAGGTTTAAGGGCAAACTGGAGTTGAAAGGAAAAGAACTAAAAGAAATGAAAGAAACGCAGATCTATTATCAAATAGCGTTTCTATTAATCTCAATTATAGGATTATTGTTTATAGTTTTATATATTATAGCGAGAACGAAGGTGAAGAGATTCATTTTGTAAACTCATGTTTTGAATTAAATAGTTTAAATAGTTGAATCACCTGGCTTGAGATAAGTCGGGTGATTTTTTTGCATTAAAAAACCCGAAAGGGTTAGTTTCGGGTTTCATTGAACTGGTAAGCATTTCTTACAAGTTCGTTATTTTTCTTTAAAGTAAATAATATCACCTATAGTAAGCTTCTTATCTATCAGTGATACAATAATAGTTTCTGTTTTACCATCTGCTGACATTTTAAGGGTGTTTCTCCCATCGAAAAGATAAGTGAAGTAATGAAAGTTGTCTTTTTCGCCCTCAAAGGTCAAAAACGATTCACCAGTGTTATCGCTTTTAAAAATAACGGTGTGAGTTTCGATATCATCATCTGTTACCCATGTTCCTACAATACTTAATTTGCTTTGTTCATCTGCATCATCGCTTGAGCATCCGATAAATAAGCTCAGCATTAGGAGCATTACAATAATTGTATTAAACTTACTCATCTTTTATTGCGTCAACGTTAATAACTACGGTTCCAGAAGGAAATACAGCTACATTGCTATATTTTCCATCTTGCAGACACATTTCTCCTGTAGGGCCTATTTCCACTCTTTCTGCTTGAATAAAAAGTTCACTACCTTCATAATACACTTTGTACTTTGCCATACTTTTTAATTTAATAATTAATACTTTATTCTACATCAAACATTTTCTCAAAATCATCTCTTGAAAATTCACTTAGAGATAATATTGACACCTCAATATCTAAATCATTGTTATAGTTTTTCTCAGCCATTTTACGGCATTCATCAAGAGTAATCATCCCAAAGTGTGATGTGCCAAATGTTTCAAACGTGTGGTACTTTTCTTTACTGATAGCGACAAACCCAATTAGAAAAAATCTTTCTTCCATAAATAGTAATTTTAAATAGTTAATCCCACAAATATAACATTTATTTAAGGATTAACTATCTTTTCAATCTTATTTGAACTGTTCGATTTTTCCGAACAGTTGGTTTTACAACTAATACTAGAGCAATTTGAACGAGAAACCTCATTCCCAATAACTATACAAAAAACATCTTCTTTAAACAGATCTTTGCCTGGACCTTTCGGCCTACCTATGTAAATACCTCCAAACTTTGCAGTAAAAGTAGGAGCATCTTTTGAGTAGCCATTTTTGAACTCGATATATTCGTACTTTCTATTATTACAATAACCATTATCAAAGTTCCACCTTGCTGCACTTGTTTCTATTTTCAAAGATGTGCACATATCAATTTTCAAAGACTTTGCCATCCCTCTCCATTCAATAAATCTAACCAACCAATAGGGCTTTATTTCCCTATACTCTTCTTTCTTCTCACCTTTTAAGATAAGCTCGAACCATTTCTTTTTTATTGTAAGTCTTAATACTTTATCCATGTTGCTGTATATTTATCTCAATTCAAATACTTTTTCATTTCGTCAATAGCTTGTTTCACACTTCGAACAATTACATACTTACTGCCACACATTTCAGCTTGTTTCTGGAAGTCTTTTTGATGCTGTGACTGTTTACCCGTTTTGGTTTTAAATTCCATACAAAGCGATGCAAATCCTTTTTTTGGTATGAGCAGAAGAACATCCGCAACTCCAGCCTTAACTCCTTGACGTTTTAAGTTTATTGCTTCAATTTTATGTCGAGAGCCTCCATTTGGAACAGAAAACAAAAGCTTTTCAGGTATAAATGGGAAAAACAGATCAACTTGATTAAAAAACTCTGATTGTATTTCAGCCTCTTCATTATTGCGTTTCTTCTTTGGAGCTTCTTTTTTTGTAGTGTAGCAATCGTAGCAGTAAAGTCCATCCTTCCCTTTAATTGTAGAGACAGTTTCTTTACTGCAGACGATGCATTTTTTATTAGATACCATTGTTTCCTATCTTTAATCTTCTTATTTCTTCATCTCTCGCACGAAGTAAATTCACAATACTTGGTGTTTTTCTCTTCTCAGCTTCATACATGAATCGATAGTAATCTCTTTCATGCTTCATTTTATCAAACTCCGCTTGCTCTTTCGTTGCAAACTGTCCGTTTGACACTCTTCTATACCTTTGTTCTTTTGATTGCTTAGAATCGTCTATAAATGATAATTGATTATTCATGATTCAAATAGTTTTAGTTGATTATAATTGCAAACCCCAATTGCATAGCTATAATGTATTCTAATCTTGCACCTTTTGACTGTTGCCAATTAGGGAGCATGTATATTGCATCACAATCCAGTAACATTTCAATATCTCTTCGCATATGTTCACCCCACGAACTCGCATAATCTAAGCCATTATTCATTGGGTTAACTACAATGAAGCCTGCTGATATTAAAAGCTCTTCTTGCTGGTCAAATGTTCTTTTTGCTAAATCAACTGTTAAACCTGATATTGGCCCAGAGATATAAACTTTTAATGGACTTGCTTTGGCTGTTTTATAAACTGCTTTATTTTCACTCATATCTTTATATTCTGTTTATTAATAAATTTATAAACTTCATCTGTAATCCATGTGCCTAAATAGGCCATAGGCTCATCATTATTTACATCATGTTCAATTCCAACATAATTAGCTATGTAGTTAACCACGTGTAGCACCTCATGCCAAATAATCCCGTGAGTTATTTTAACCTTGTGCTTAAAATTTAATGCTATTACAAATGCTTGTGATTCATCCCAGGATGTATAAAAGGTGTGAGCATAAACTTCTTCTTTCACATTTTCAAATTCAGGAACATGAGAGTTCAACATCTTTGAATCATTAGTAAGAATAATGATTAGCCTCCCTTTGTATATAGGAATGTTTATTGACCTTACATAAAAGTGTTTCTTACTCATATTGCACCGCCATTTTTTAAATTTACAAACACAAACACGCCCCATTTCAACCAATCAATCCCAAAACCTTTATAGTAAACAGGGTAGGACTTCTTAACAGGCATAGATATATGAAGCCTTGGAATTAAATCAAACTCATAAAAGTTTGTTGCTGTATAGTCACTTTTATCAAAAAATCTAATTCTCACTATATATTCCCCTATAGGTATTTCATTTTTCATTTCTTTCTTTCTAAAATTATTGTTTTACTGTCTAATCTCCTTTGCACAGATTTGAGCATTATTTCACGCCCAATTGGTGTTAACTTCAATGCTTTTGCACGCTGTTCAGCTGCTTCTATTCTAAAAATATTGTTTCTCATTTTTATTTACTATATAATTATCGTGATTTATTGTATTTCTCGTTATATAAATTTGTCGTTTTATTGTATGCATTTAAAACAGTGTGTTACCGCTTATTTTATCTTTAATCAACATCACAACTTTATCGTAGATTTCATACAATTCTTTGTCATTTTCAGGCCCAGGCCATTGAGAAAAGACCTCTCCATTAAAGAACCTGAAATCAAAAACTGACCTTGCTTTATCTGAAAGCATTAACTCCTCGATAACTTCGCGAACTATATGAACCTTATCAAGAATTTCTTGTGGGACGTCTCTCTCATCTTCACATTCATCTTCAATTTCGATTGTTGAGTAATCCACATTATTATCAATCTGAACTGATCTGTATTTGTGCTGATACGGTGAAGTGGGGGAGGTAACATTCAGCTTTATCATTCGTAAGATATAGAAATCTAAATGTGTATAGTCCCCCTTTTTCTGATTAAGCAATGTGTTCATATCTGCAGGATCTTTTTCAAATAAAGAGCAAAGCACCTCATTCAGCACATCGACAGCTTCATCTTCAATACCAGCACATGAGCAATGATATTTTGAGTAGTCTAATAATCCGTTATATCGACTTGCGATATATTCTTTCACTTTCTTCATAAATCAATCGTTTTGCAAAATGCTACATTGCAGATGTCGAATTTTTGTCCAACTAATGCGAATTGAAACTTCTGCTTATTGTCACTCTTGTTTAATACTTGAAACATTGGATAGCCAGGGTAATTTTCATCATTAAACAAATCCAATTTCGGACTTGCTCTGATATGCTCATTGAGACTATCGAGAAGAGCTTTATAATATCCTTGGCCTTTAACTGCATCAATTTTCTCTTTGTTCCTTAATGCGAATCTCATATCATCTCAAAATATCTGATTGCTGCTTTTTGGTCAAATCCAAACACCTGCTTAAATAGCTTGAGACGCCTTTTTCTAAATTCGACATCGTTATCATAAAGATTGTGACACGTTCTACACATGATTACTAAATTAGCCTCTAAAGTGTAGTATTCAGGGAAAGTAGACTTAGGGAGCAAGTGGGCCAAATCGTCCCCATAGTTTCCACAAATCACACATTCCTTTTCATGTGCTTGCTTAATCCTCCTTAATTCAGAATTTTTACTTACTTGCTTTTTGCTCATTTGTGGTATTCGATAAATTTTTTTCATGTTGTTATTTTGATTTTTTGGTCACTATATATTTCTCGCCAACTTTTTTAATAGCTCGAGTTCTGTGAAACTTATTTTTTACATACTGTTTACGAGTTATTGCAGTTCTTGATTGTATCAATTTCTCTTTTTCCTTTTTCTCTTCTCGGAGTTTATTTTCAATTTTAAATAATTCAGCACATCTGTACGATGCAAATTCAACTAATGCCGATGTAATTCTGAGAGGATCTACAGAGCCATATAATTCTCCATATTTCCCAGACTTGAAATGAAAGAAGAAAAGAAGTAGTTCGCTTGCTTTCAAATAATAGTATTCAGTTATAATCACATCACAAACCATAGTCATTTGACGTGGATTCATTTTATTCTTAGTACCGGCAAATGTGTTCAAATCTTCAAGTTGAATCATAATCCAAATTCTCACCTGCTCATCTTTGTAAGATTGCATCAGCTGGTTTACTGAAGGTGCATTTCCTGTTAAGGTCCTTTGAATGTTGGCAGCGCAATTTTTCTGCAAATCAGGATTAAATGTTTCTGCAAATTTACGTGCATCACCAAATCTTTGAATGACGCTGTTATTGCCCTTTTGAATCACTGTTTGAGACTTCTCTGTATAATCGACTTGTGTTAATACTTCACTTATTTTCATTGTAAATTGTGTTTTTAGTTTTCGTCAAATGCTTTAGCCGCATAGTTAGCGAGCCATTCAAGCCTATCAGTATCGGGATTGCTCCCATTGTTTTGACCATTGAACTCTCTATCCAACCATTTAGCTTCATATCCACGCCACTGTTTTTTAACTGCGATGAAATACATGAGATCATCTTTGTTTTTCAATCCGTATTTATTCATATCAGTTTTTTCAACTTCACGAATAAAGTTTTTAAACGCAAGCTCAGAATTGACAGCTTTTTTAGATTTACGAATAATCAGCCACTCAGCTGAAAGTTTCTTATCAAATCCATATTCCAAAAGAGCTTTTTCAAAAGAGAATTTTTTATTTTTTGAAGAGACTTCCTTCTTCTCAACTTCGATAGATTTATCATCTATTGTTCTTGGTTTATTGTTCTTGGTTCTTGGTTTATCTATACTATCAATGCTTTGACATGTGCTTTCACCTTGCTTTGTTAGGTGCTTTATCAGTGCTTTGTCAAGTGCTTTGATAGGTGCTTTGTCAAGTGCTTTATCAGAATTTGATAGAGCAACTATGTTTGATGAGTATTGATTTTTTGATATTTC
>CAZFXK010000041.1:0-19997 GCA_964522975.1 uncultured Bacteroides sp.
CTGGGACCAATGCCTTATCTGTCAGGGACCGATGCTTGGTAGGTCTGGGATTGAAGGGCCTTCGGTCTGGGACCTACTAACCATCAAGTTATAATGAATGGGGTTATTTATGCTTTCAGTATTATAAACTCTTGCTTACACAGGTTATAAGGAGAGAATGAATTATGGATAGATACCAATTGAATACTCTATATTTTTATTATTTTTGTAATAACTATAATTGACATGATAAAACTAACCCACAATGAAGAAGACTAAAGCTTTCAACGCAATATATATTATTCTTATCGTTGCATTAATACCTTATTTAATGGGAAGTACTTCCCTTATCTCGGACTCTAATTCTCGAATAATGGAATCTAGCACTCCTGAAGTTCCTGAATTTGTTACTTTCGCCGGAGAAAAACTAGTGCTGGACCGATACGATAAACGAGAAAAAATGGATAGAGAATTAATGTCTTTTTCATTTATGCACTCAAATAGTCATCTCATCCTTAAGCGGGGCAACCGTTTTTTCCCAGTCATTGAACCTCTTTTACAAAAAAACAATATACCCGATGACCTAAAATACTTGATGGTCATTGAAAGTTCCATGAACCTACTCTCCCGTTCTCCTGCCGGTGCTGCAGGATTATGGCAATTCATGCCTGCAACAGGTAGAGAATATGGTTTAGAAGTAAACAAGAACATAGACGAACGTTACCATATTGAGAAATCTACAATAGCAGCTTGTAAATATTTAAAAAAATCGTATCAGAAATATGGAAGTTGGCTGGCTGCAGCTGCATCATACAATGGAGGACAGAATCGTATTACTACTGAATTCCAAAGACAAGGGGTAGATCAGGTAACCGATTTATGGTTAGTTGAAGAAACTTCCCGCTATATTTATCGCCTGATAGCGGCCAAGCTATTTTTTGAAAATCCACAACAATTTGGCATCCATCTAAAAAAAGATCAACTGTATCCTCCGTTAAAATATAAAGAGATAACCATTACGAAAGAAATTGCTAATTTATCAAGCTTTGCCAAACAGCAAGGAATTAATCTAGCCTTATTAAAAGACTATAATCCTTGGCTAAGAGGCTATAATTTAGAGAATCGTAGCGGACGAACATATGTATTGAAAATCCCCACAGGAAAGGGACTGTTTTATAACCCCAAGGAAATTGTACCCCATAATGAAAATTGGGTTATACACTAAAACTAAAATAACATGGAATGGGAACATATACTCAGACTTATAGCAGCCGGGGTTTTTGGTGGAATCATTGGACTCAATAGAGAGTATCGAGCAAAAGAAGCAGGCTATAGAACTCACTTTTTAGTATCAGTAGGAAGTGCTTTATTAATGATTGTATCTCAGTATGCTTTCATTGATTTAGCACAAGAAGAGGGCTACTCTGTTGATCCTGGCCGCATTGCTGCACAAGTAGTAAGTGGCATTGGTTTTTTAGGTGCGGGCACCATAATATTGCATAAACACTTTGTACGAGGGCTAACTACTGCGGCAGGTATTTGGACAACAGCCGGAATTGGTCTGGCTGCAGGAGCAGGTATGTACATAATAAGCATCATAGCCACTATTTTAACTCTTATTGGTTTAGAAGTTTTAGGTATGATATTTAAACAGGTAGGCAGAAGAAATTCCGCCGTGGTATTCTCTACTTCCAAACCTGAAGAAATAAAACAGACTATTGATTTGTTAATAAGACATAGATATTTAATTATCTCTTACGAAATGACAGAAACAAATACGGAACAGCTTATTGTAACCATATTATTAAAAGCACCTAAAGAATATGGAGAAGGAGAGCTTTTAAGTTTACTCCATAAAAACCCCAACATAATGATTATTAACGTTGAATGAGGGGGACTACAAACAAAAACTTTTTCATCTTTTGCTATAAAAGAAAACAAAGATCTATTTTAAAAAGATGTGATTAATCTATTTATTCGTATAGGTTATGGAAAGTTTTACTGGACACAAAAGATAAATGCTATATGAAATTATAAAACTGACTATCATACAACTTACGAACAAATTAAACAACCCAAATATCATTCAAACTCCTCACCTATTGCATGATTGATATACAACAGTTTACTATACTTTTTTTCACTAAAACATCGTAATTTACAATTATTATATATTATCTTTGTGACAGATTTTGGTATCATACTTTCTATCCTACGGAAATATGAAAAAGGGAATCAGGTGTAAATCCTGAACAGTACCCGCTGCTGTAAGCTTCACACAAAGTCTTTGAAAATACTCAAACCACTGTTCAAAAATGAATGGGAAGGACAATTCAAAGATGAAGCAAGTCAGAAAACCTGCCAAGATTGATTAGTTTTAAAGCTTTCGGGAAGTAGAGCTGAAGACATTAATGAGAAATTAATCTGTAGTATTTTCTATTTAAGTATTCGTATTTCTTATTTATAAATCTTCATTTATTATATTTTCCGCAAGCTATTTGATAATATTCAATTGGCTAAAGAATGTATTGTATTCGTTTCTTAAAGACTTTCTTACTTCTGACATTATTGTTCTCTTTTCATCAAAGTTTAAATGCTCAGAGTAAACTAGATAGCTTACAGCATCTACAAGAAATAGTAGTTACAGCTAAGAGTTATAAAGAAGTTATCCCTGCTCAAAAACTTAGCGGAGAAGAATTAAAAACTTTAAATAGTTTTTCAGTAGCTGATGCCATTCGATATTTTTCCGGCATTCAGGTAAAAGATTATGGTGGTATTGGCGGAATTAAAACCGTGAACATAAGAAGTATGGGAACACATCATGTTGGCGTGTTCTATGATGGTATTCAACTAGGGAATGCCCAAAATGGGACAATTGATTTAGGGAAATTCTCTTTAGATAACATGGATGAAATTTCGGTGTATAATGGTCAGAAAAGTGAAATATTCCAACCTGCAAAAGATTTTGGCTCATCTGGAGCAGTCTATCTACGCTCACGTACCCCTAAATTTCAGAAAGGGAAAAAATTCAATCTAAAAGGGACCGTTAAGGCAGGATCATTTGACCTAATTAACCCATCCATCTTATATGAGTACAAAATAAGCAACAATGTAAGTGCTTCTTTCAATGCTGAAGTTATTAATGCCTCCGGAAAATATAAATACAGATATAAAAGAGTTTATCCTAATTCAAATGAAGTAATGTACGACACAACTGCTATCAGAAAAAATGGTGACATATACTCATTACGTTTGGAAGGTGGTCTTTATGGTACGATTACTGATGGTTTTTGGAAAGTAAAAACTTACTTCTATGATTCAAATAAAGGAATTCCGGGAGCAATAGTTAATAACAAATGGAAAAACTCCCAACGCCAATGGGATCGTAATTTCTTTACCCAAGGTTCATTTCAGAAAAACATCTACAATAAATATGAAATACAAGCAAATCTAAAATATGCTTATGACTATATGCATTACGTAAATCCGGATACGACATTGATGCTGATAGATAACACCTTTAAACAACAAGAATTATATGCTTCGGTTGCGAATAAATATTCCATAACAAAAAACTGGGATGTTGCATTGTCTGTAGATCTTCAATACAACACTTTACGTTCTGATTTAGACGGATTTGTATTCCCCAAACGAATATCAACACTCATTGCTTTGGCTACAGCTTTAGAAATAGGGAAAGTAAAAATACAAGGAAGTCTTTTAACTACCTTAGTAAAAGAAAAAATTAATTCAGGCAACTCAGCACAAAATGATTCGGTTAATGCTGCACCTAATAAAAAAGAATTTACACCTGCATTTTTTATTTCTTATAAACCATTAAAAAATCAAGACTTCAATATAAGGGCATTCTATAAGAATATATTCAGAATGCCAACTTTTAACGACTTGTATTATACAGATATTGGTAATATAAAATTAAAGCCTGAATTTACTCATCAATTTAACGTCGGCATTCAATATGATAAATCTATTAAAAACAAGTTTGTGAAACAACTACAATTCCAATTAGATGCTTATTATAATGAAGTGACAGATAAAATTATTGCTGTACCAAAAGGTAGCGGGCAATATCGTTGGATGATGATGAATTTAGGTAAAGTGAAAATAAAAGGAATAGAAGCATCTTCAACTTCGGTTTATCAATTACCCTATAATGTATTTCTCAATTTAAGGCTCTCTTATACTTACCAAAAAGCACAAGATTTTACAAAAAGAAAAAGCGAAGAATTACAAAAGATAACCTATGGAGGACAGATTCCCTATATACCTTGGCATAGTGGTTCTGTTATTGCAAATCTTTCATATAAAACATGGCATTTAAATTACAGCTTTATATATGTAGGTGAGCGTTATCATAATTCGGCGAATATAATAGAAAATTATGAGCAACCTTGGTATACACATGATATGTCAATTATAAAGGAATTCAAAATTCAAAAAACAAATATGCGTATAGCTGCAGAAATAAACAATTTGTTTAGCCAAGACTATGAAGTAGTACTTAACTACCCGATGCCTAAACGCAACTATAAAATATCAATAACAGTAGAACTATGAAAAAGAATATATATATCCTCTTCTATTTAGTTTTAATACTACTTGGGGGTAATGGTTGTCGAGACGATATAGAAATGATTTTATCAGAAGAAGTAGAGACTGGCGATTTACACAAAGATGTAGATTATAAAGGATTCTACTTACTGAATGAAGGTAATATGGGATCAAACAAGTCTACACTCGATTTCTTTGATTTTGAAACAGGAAAATACAAGCGTAATATTTATGCAGAGGTCAATCCTAATGTACCGAAAGAATTGGGAGATGTAGGTAATGACATAGCCATTTATGGCAGCAAATTATATGCTGTTGTCAATGTATCAAACAAGGTTGAGGTTATGGAAGCCAATACTGCAAAACGAATAACTCAAATAGAAATTCCAAATTGCCGGTTTATAAAATTCCATGAAAAATATGCCTATGTAACCTCCTATGCAGGACCTATAACAATAGATCCTAATTACAAACAAATAGGCTTTGTATCTAAAGTTGATACAACAACACTCAAAGAGGTGGACCGTTGTTTAGTTGGATTTCAACCGGATGAATTAGAAATAGTTGGTGGGAAAATATATGTTGCTAATTCCGGAGGATATATGGGAGCGTCAGAAACTTCAGGTTATGAACGAACAATTTCTGTAATTGATATAGAAACCTTTACCGAAGAAAGACAGATAGAGGTTGATTATAATCTGGAAAGATTAAAGGCAGATAAAAGAGGGAATCTTTGGGTAAGCTCCAGAGGAGATTACTACACTCTACCTTCTCGTTTGTTTTTTATTGATAAAGAAAAAGAAGCCGTAACAGATACAATCTTCAGAGCGGCATCCAACTATTGGCTTGATGATGATTTGCTATATGTTTATGGTTCTGAATTTAGCTATTTAACAGATGAATGGACTATATCATACTATGTGGTAGATACCTATACCCGTAAAATTGCCAGGGATCAGATTATTACTGACGGAACAGATAAAAAGATAGAAAAGCCTTATGGAATTATGGTTCACCCTAAGACAAAAGATATATATATAACAGATGCAGGAGATTATACTTCTCCTGGTCTTTTATATTGTTTCACCAATGATGGAAAGAAGAAATGGGTTGTGCGCACAGGAGATATACCCGGACACTTTGCCCTTTTACCTATATAATGAATAAGTATTACTAATTCTTAAAAAATAAGTTATGAAACAGTATTTGTTAAAACCAAGAAACCTAATAATAATCGCCTTTGTATTATTGGGTAATGTATTAATTTCTTGTTCTGATGATGATAGCCCTTATGTTTTACAGAAAGAGGATATCAAGATTAATGTCCCGAAAGATGGATTTACAGCTAAGGTAGATCAACTTTTCAAGATTAATGTGGAAAGCTTTTCAGACGAAGGATTAATTTATGAATGGTTCTTAGATGATGAGAGCATTACAAAAACTAAGAATTTGGAATATATGTTTGAAGAAGGGGGAAAGTATGATTTAAAATTAGTTGTAGCGCAAACACAAACTAAATATGAATACCCATTCATCGTCGTAGCGTCTTTTCCAGAAATAACACAACCCTCCGGTGAGGTTACGCCCTATATAACTCAAGTATTTGACTTTATGCCTGCCATAGGACAGTTTACAAACAAATTACCAAAGTACGAGGAAGGTGATACACAAAAAACAATGAATGATAAAGTTCTGGCTGCCATTGGTAATAATAAAAAAGGAATGATATCTCTAGGAGGATATGGAGGATATGTAGTAGTTGGTTTTGACCATACTATACAAAATATTGAAGGTAAACGTGATTTTCGAGTGCTAGCCAATGCCTTCTATTCAAACTCAAACCCCAAAAGTAATGCTCCCGAGGGAGGCAGTTGCGAGCCGGGAATTATTATGGTTGCTTATGACAGCAATAAAAATGGTATTCCTGACGATAACGAATGGTACGAAATTCAAGGTAGTGCTCATATTGATGCAACTAAAGAATTATGGTACGATATGGCAAAAAAAAGTGGTAATGATATAAATCTTTATCACAACTATGAAATAACCTACCATCGCCCGGATAGTGAACCAACAACTACAGATGAGAAAAAACAATATATCAAATGGGAAGATAATTATGGGAATTCCGGATATAAAGTAAAAAACAATTTTCACAATCAACCTTATTTTCCTCAATGGTTTACAGGAGATAAACTAACATTCAAAGGTACATGCTTACCACAAAATGGCATTGATGAGAGCGGAAAAGGAAATTATTATGTATTGTATAAATTCCATTATGGATATGCTGATAATGAATTAAATAATAAAGATGATTCAGCAATAGATATAGATTGGACTGTCAATTCTAAGGGACAAAAAGTAAATTTACCGGGAGTAGACTTCATCAAAATATATACTGGAGTAAATCAAGAAAACGGATGGATTGGAGAGTGTTCTACAGAAATTACAAGCGTAGAAGACCTACACTTATTAGGAGTAGATATTAATACACGAAAATAAAATATTAATCAATCTAAAACCGCCCTTGTATAATTATACAAGGGATTGCTACAAAATAAAAATAGAGACTCTAAGGTCTCTATTTTTATTTTGTATTTGTAAAAGAATAATAGCTTATTCTTTTGATGCATCTAAAGATGCTTTACGGAATTCTTTTAATGCTTTTTCAATTTCAACTGAAGCCTTGCGAGCACGTGTTCCTGCTGCTTTATTTCCATTTTCAATTTGAGCATTAGCATCTTTGTTAAAATCTGCTATTAATCCATTCACTTTTTCTATTAGTTCTTTCATAATAATAAAGTAATTAATTGTTAGTAACTATGAACAAAAGTACACTCTTTAATCAAAATAGCGAATTAAACCACTGGTATTTTTTTAAAAACTACTTAAATATGCATAAAAATGAGATTAAAGGACTATTTTATTTAAATTTGAAGCATGAAACAAAGAAAAACAAACCCGACGTTAGAGCTTCAGCACTACATTAGAGAGGGCGAACATACCACTCAAGATTTCAAATTTGAAATTTCTGATGCCCGGAAAATAGCTAAAACTCTATCGGCTTTTGCCAATACGAAAGGAGGCAGATTATTAATTGGGATAAAAGATAACGGAAATATTGCCGGCGTTCAATCAGAAGAAGAAAAATATATGATTGAAGCTGCTGCCGACTTATATTGTCACCCTAAAATTCATTATACAACTAAAGAAATAGAAGTTAACAATAAAATCATTTTAATTGTTAATATTAAAGAGAGCAAACATAAACCCATTTTTGCCATTGATGAGAAAAATAAACACTTTGCTTACATTCGAATAAACGATGAAACCCTATTAGCTACTACTCTACATTTACAGCTCTGGAGGTTAAATCACGAAGAAAAAGGAGAATTTATGACCTACACCGAGCAAGAACATAATCTTCTAAGTTATTTGAAAGAAAAAAAATCGCTTACACTCAACCAATTCTATAGAAAGGCCAAACAATCAAAAAGAAAAACTGACTTCTTTTTAGCTAAACTCATTCAATTTAACGTGATTGAGCTTTTCTTTGAAAATAAAAAGTTCAGAATAAAGCTTAAATAATAAGTTTCACTTATAGAGCAGATTGAAATGGATAAACAATTTTGTATCTTTGTTTTTGAAAAATAAATTATAGCAAGATTAAATAGAAAAATATGGGATTCTTTTCAAGAAAAAAAACCGGCTCCGTAGATAACGTTGAAGATTTCATGATGCTTATACGCGTCTATTTTCAATCTGTCATTGCACTCAACAACGGAATTACGAATATTAGAGCATTACCCGATTTAGCAAACTATAAACGTTTATTTAAGATACCTACCGAGAGAGGGAAATTAGGATTAGGTGAAAAAACGGCTGCTAAGAAAATGTTGAAAGATGATTATAAACTTTCAGAAAACTTTTTTAAGGAAATTGATGCATCCATCCGAAAGAACTGCCGTTCTCAAAATGAAGTGCAAACTTACTTGTTCATGTTCCAAGGCTTTACCAACGACTTAATGATGCTCATTGGTAATTTAATGCAATGGAAGATGAGAATTCCCAGTCGCTTTAGAAAAACATTATATTCGGTTACTAAAGAAACCATTCACGAAATTTGCACTAAGCCCGTTTTCAAAAAAGACGACACACATAAAACGGCAATGACAGTAAGACAATACAAAGAAAAATTAGATTATTCAGAGGATTGGATGACTGAATTTGTGTTTAATACCATTATTCTAGCCAAGAAAGAGGCAAAGAAGAAAAGAAAAGAAAAAAAGAAAAAAGATAATTAATCTTAAATTAAAAAAGAGTAAAAAAGAGGATATACACGTGTATATCCTCTTTTTTTTCGTTGTTCTACGGCGTACAACAAGCCTTCACTGTCATTAGCAATCTATCAATCGACTTCGAAATTTAAAAATATATTTTGTATATTTATAAATAAGGCTATTCTATAATAACAAAAAACATATGCGTATGAATCAAAGAAAATTGCTATCGCTTACCCTAACAGAGATTTATTATTTATTTCAAAAGAACTTCAAACAGATTGTTGATGATGCTCAAAATAGTGTATCAGTAGATGAGTTTAAACAAAAACTATTCCAATGGATAGAAAACAACTATTCTTCTAACGAAGAACGACGTAAGCAATTGCAACTTCTAATAAATTATGATGGAGAAAAAATACATGAACTTTCAACTGATGAAACAATACAAATACAAACACTCTCTATTTTTTGGTCGTTCTTAAATAATCCCTCAAACGAGAAATCAACACACATTGATTTCTTCATTGACCTTTATCAGCTTTTTTCTAATAACGACTCTTCTTCTTCCTATACTAAAACCGAATTAGAAAAACAGATGAGTCGGTGGCCTAACGGATTAGATACAGAGGTACAAGTTATAAGAGAAAAAAATAAAGAACTCATCATTCATAAATTAATAGAGAAAATTGACTTTAGAGCTTCACAGACATCACGTTATACCTTTAAAGAAGGAAGCAGCTATGATGAAAAGATAGAACAAGTCAAGATTTGGTGGAAAGATTATCGTTTCCACCTAGCGTTAGCCATACGTAAACCTAACGAGTTAAATCAATGGTTAAACTATTCACTTTCAGACGACACGCTTTATGTTTTAAAGGAAGCTAAAAGAAAAGGAATGCCTTTTTTTATTACTCCTTACTATTTATCGCTATTAAATACAGAACAAGAAGGATACAACGATGAAGCCATAAGAAGCTATATTTTATACTCCCCCCAATTAGTAGAAACTTATGGAAACATTAGAGCTTGGGAGAAAGAGGACAGAGTTGAGCCTGGTGAGCCCAATGCTGCAGGATGGATATTACCCAATAGTACTAACATTCACCGCCGCTATCCGGAAGTTGCCATTCTTATTCCCGACACGATGGGTAGAGCTTGCGGAGGACTCTGTGCTTCTTGCCAACGAATGTATGACTTCCAAAGTGAACGACTTAACTTTCAATTGGATAAATTACGACCAAAGGAAAGTTGGAGTAACAAGTTAAATCGGTTAATGAACTATTTTGAAGAAGATTCCCAATTAAGAGATATATTAATTACAGGTGGAGATGCTTTGATGAGTAGAAATAAATCCTTAACAGAGATATTTGATGCAGTTTACAATATGGCTAAACGAAAACAAGAAGCAAACAAAAGCCGTTCCGATGGAGAGAAATATGCTGAAATTCAACGAGTTCGTTTAGGCTCTCGCTTATTAGCTTATCTGCCATTTCGCATTAATGATGACTTAGTGACACTTCTACGGGAATTCAAGGAAAAAGCTTCTGCTATCGGTATAAAACAGTTCATTATTCAAACTCATTTTCAAAGCCCGTTAGAGGTTACTCCTGAAGCACGACAAGCAATTGAAAAAATCTTGTCAGCCGGATGGTTAATTACAAATCAATTGGTTTTTAATGTGGCAGCCTCTCGCAAAGGTCACACGGCTCAATTAAGAAAAACGTTGAATGAGATGGGAGTAATTACCTATTATACTTTCACTGTAAAAGGATTTGATGAAAACTATGCTGTATTTGCACCCAATAGTCGCTCAGTACAAGAAGGGGAGGAAGAAAAGAAATTCGGCATTTTAACTAAAGACCAAGCAGATGAACTTTATGAACTACTACAAAGAGCCACTAACATAAAAGAGAATATATCAAGCTTCTTAACTAAACATGACCTACCCTTTTTAGCCACCGATAGAAATGTATTAAACTTACCGGCCATAGGTAAAAGTATGACTTTCAGTTTAGTAGGGATTAGTTCCACCGGAAAACGCATACTTCAATTTGATCATGATAAAACTCGGAAACATAGTCCCATCATTAATGAATTAGGAAAAGTGTACATTGTTGAAAACAAATCAATCGCTTCTTATTTACGAGAGTTAAGTTTATTAGGTGAAAATGTAGAAGACTATGCAGACTTATGGAATTACGTTGAAGGAAAAACAGAACCGGAGTTCGAAGTTTATAAATATCCCCCTTTCAACTTTAATGCAACTGATAAATTAAGCAATTTAGCGGTAACAAAAGACGCATTACAATAAACAATAACAACCAACCAGTAGTTCTATAGATGCAGAAGAACTTTTCTTCTGCATACTTTATTCCGTATTAAAAATTAAAAATACTTACTGTCAATAAATATGGATTCGTTGGAAATTGAAAAACATCCTTTAAAACCTTTTCTCCCCAAAGAGGCTAGAGTTCTTATGTTAGGAAGCTTCCCGCCTCCTCAACATCGTTGGTCAATGAATTTTTTCTATCCTAACTTAAATAACGATATGTGGCGGATATTAGGCCTCATATTTTATCGAGACAAACAATATTTCTGCACAGAAAACCATCGTTCATTCAAGAAAGAAGAGATTAAAAAATTTTTAATAAAAAATAGAATTGCTCTTTTTGATGTAGCATCTGCCATCAAGAGGTTAAAAAATAATGCTTCAGATCAATTTTTAGAAATCATTGAACCTACTGACATAAAAGGATTGCTACAAGAAATACCTCAATGTAATACCTTAGTTACCACCGGTAAAAAGGCAACGGAAACCCTTCAAACACAATTTGGGATTAAAGAGCCTAAAATGGGCAGCTTTGTATCATTTCAGTATAATGAACGTGAAATAAAGTTATACCGTATGCCCTCCTCTTCACGAGCTTACCCGCTGTCTCTTGAAAAGAAAGCTCAGGTCTATCAGAAAATGTTTAACGAAATAGGATTATTATAAATCAATAAAACAAAAATAATGAAACCAACAATGTATTGCTACACACGTTGTGGCACCTGTCAAAAAGCCAAGAAATGGCTTAGAGAGCAAGCACTTGAAGTAACAGAGATAGCCATAGACAAAACACCCCCTTCTAAAGAAAATTTAGCAGAATGGATAAAGCAAAGCGGATTACCTTTGAAGCGTTTCTTTAATACAAGCGGTAAAATTTACAAAGATTTGAACCTTAAAGAAAAGCTCAAAACAATGGATGAAAAAGAACAAATTGAATTATTAGCACAACACGGAATGCTTATAAAGCGTCCGTTAGTGATTACAGAATCTAATATTCTTGTTGGATTTAATGAAGAAGAGTGGAAGAAAACCCTGATGGAGCACTAAAAGAGAGGCATTGAAGAGTAAATATTATATTAAAAACTCTTTGTATTTAAGATTAAAAACCTATCTTTGTTTACAAATTTATTAGCTACGGGTGTAGCTCAGTTGGTAGAGCACTGGTCTCCAAAACCAGGTGTCGAGAGTTCGAGTCTTTCCACCCGTGCAGAAAAAGGATGTGATGCAATGAAACATCCTTTTTTCATCCTTATTTTTTAATAGAACAAGAAAGACTACCTCTTTTGTGCTATTTTTTACAACGACAACCATTATTTTCTCATCCTACACTATTTAACAGACTGACAATCTGTCACATTCCATAATTGGTATATCTTTTGCTTAATAGCTAATGTATGAAAAAGAATTTTGAAATATTCGAAAACGATGAAAATCTGAATAGTGATGATTTTTATCTAAGATTTAAGGAGAAGCTTGAAGAAACACATTCGTTTCCCTCGGAATATGTATTTAAATATATTATTCCATCAGAGCAAAGTATTATGGGACAATTATATTCAATCTTTGAGGATTCGAATGCCAGTTTCTCAACAAGAGACAGTAAAACAGGTAAATACACAAGTGTAACCATAAAAGTTCCGGTAAGTAACGCGGATGATGTTGTTGTTTTATATAAACAAGCTGCTAACATAGAAGGAATCATGGCACTATAAGTTTTACATCACCTGATATATAATCCCCAAGACTTTTCTTGGGGATTTTTTATTTATAAACTTTAAACTATGTGGTCATAAATATTTTAATGCCTATATTGCTTGTGTTTTTAATACCATAAACATTTATAGAATGAACTCTAAACGATTAGTAAAACTCAGTAATGCAATAGGAGTAATATCCATTATACTATTAATTTATTGGATATTTATTTTTATCAGCATACAGGTTTTCGATTTAAAGGTTTTTAGAGAATATATTACAGAAGCTTTCTTTATGAGTATTCTAGGCATACTTGCCGTCATGTTTGGAGCTTTGATGATAAACATCATGTTTAATTTGACTCGCATTGCCGACAAACATAACGCTGACAGCACATATAACAACAAAAACACAAAGAAAACTCTTATTCTGGTTACATTAAGTTTCCCCTTAATCTTTATACTACTCATTGGAGGAGATTGGTATACAGCTAAAGTAAAAGAAAAATCATTAATAAAAGCCGCGGAAACTATTATTATCAATAATGAAAGAGCGGTAAATGAAATTGCTGATTATTCTTTTTCTAAAAAATGGCTACTCAATACCCGAAGGAAATTAAACTATTTCTCTAGGATTGACCGTTATTTCCCATCCGTTTCTGTATTAGTATTAGATACCATTGATAATCATAAAGTGTATTTGGAATATAAATCTTACTTCCATTTTAATGATACAGATACTGTTTTACCTGAGAAGTTCGATTTCATTAAAGCGACTACAAATGAGGAACGAAGTTATCTAACTGAAGTTTTTGAACAAAACGATAATAAATTAAGATTCAGCAAACATAGGGGGAACTATGAGTTATTTTATCCTTATACTTTTAAGAATAGAACGGTAGTTTTTTACTTTTCTGATTATCAATATTATGGAAAATTAGCTTATGGTTCTTATCCGGAACGGGATGAAGGAATTATTATGGAGCCAATAGAAGTTGAAACTTCAGAAAATGACTCCATAATAGACTTTGAAAATCAACCTTAAGCAACATATTAAATCTTAATTCTTCATTCTTGAATGGTGCATTGATTCCAATAGATCAAAGCCAAAGTCCTAACTCTCTATCCAAGCTCTTCTGAGGGAACCTGTTCTTCTACACCATTTGTAGAGCGCAAAACATTCAAACTATTTTTAGCAGCACTACAGATTCGCTTATCAAATAGTTTCATCCACGATTTACTCTTCTTACGCGACAGAATACGAGGATGAGGTAATGATATCAGCGGATACTGCTTACCATTAACATCATAACTTCGCAAAAGTCCATCCAACAAAGAAACAGATCGAGCCTGAGTTGTTTTTATTAAATATTGAGCCGGAGCAGCTCCCAAAGTAATAATAAGTTCAGGATCACAAATTTCGATCTCTTCATCCAACCATTTCATACTCTTCTTAGCGTAAGAAGCAAAAGCGTTGCGAGTTGGTAGAATTGTTTTACCTAATTTCTCATACTTCTTTACATCCAGAGAAGTAAATAAATAAACTTTCACTAAATTAGTAAGCCAACAATCTTTATAACTCACTCCTATTTCGTCCAATAAACATTCCTGTAAATCTTTCGCCATTAAATTTTCATATAACTGATTTCCTTTGTAATAAACCTCATCTATAAGTGGACCATCACTATTTGCTATAGGTACATTGGGAACTCCTTTAATGGTTGCTATTTTGGCCGTAGGAAAATCTCCTACCACGAACACTTTATTCTTTACAGTTTGAATAGGAACTATGGGATGAATAGGTGTTCCTTGTAGAAATATAGTTTCTTCTGGATAACCGATATCTTTTTTATACTCATTAAAACATTTTTCTTGATACACTCGAATTCTATGCATGGACTTATTTTTGTTTATATAAAATTTATCATTGGGATATTTTTCAGTAGGAAGCAGGCTTCGAATAGAAGGATAAGCCTCAATCTCTATGAAGATACAAAAAATAAAGGACAATTCAAAGTATAGCAAATCTCAAAGCATTATTAAAGCACTGATAAACAAACGTTAACGAGAATCATCCATCAATTAGCTTAATTCCAATCAAGGAGCAAAAACAGCTCAAAAAAGTCAGGAATAGATAGAATGCAGATTCAATACACCATAATATGCAAAATATTATTTACCTTCGCACAACACGTTTTGATGATATGGAAACTAAAGTCTTAGATGATAAAAAAATATACGAGATAGCTAATTTAGCCTTAGACATAGGAACCTTTCTTTTGGCTTCAGGAGCTCATTGTGGTAGAGTATACCGTAATGTTTCCAGAATAACCGAAGCTTGGGGAGTCAGGGTAAACATGCACATCACATTTACCGGCCTCCTCATCACTGCTCAATGCAAGAAAGGTGAAGCACAAGAGTGTGGAAAAGCAGTAACACTTTTCAAGAAAACTAAAATTTACGATATCAACTTCAATGCCATTAATGAAATCAGCCAACTTTCGTGGTTAATCGCAGAAGAAAAAATAAGTGTGAGTAAAGCAAGAAATCTATTTAAACGCATTTGCTCTGGCAGGAAATACTCCACTCCAACCCTTTTATTGGGCATTGGTTGTGCTTGTGCCTGTTTATGTATAGTAGCCGGCGGTGATTGGAAAGATGCTATCATAGGATTTATTGCCTCTATTGCAGGAATGGTAATACGTTTAGAAATAATTAAACGGAATTATAATATGATGTTTTCTTTCATTGCAGCAGCCTTTTTTACCACTCTTATCACTTCCTTACATCTTATAGGTACCTTTGAACCCATTTGGGGTTTAAGCACAGCACCGGATAGAGCATTGGCAACTGCTGTGCTTTATTTAGTTCCGGGTGTTCCTTTAACCAACAGTCTCATTGATTTAATTGAAGGTTATATACCTTCAGCCATTGCACGAGCCAGTTTCAGTGCCTTTATCTTATTGTGCATTGCAATAGGAATGTCCATCAGTATTTTACTTTTTGGCATAAATCAGTTTTAGATATGAGTTTAACCGTAGCCACCATAATTGATATTTTACTTGGTGCAATCATTGCAACAGGATGGAGTATCTTATTCAATTCACCACGTAAGATTGTATGGATTGCCGCTTTATTGGGAGGGTTAGGACATAGCGTCCGTTTTTTGCTGATTGAAGGTTTTAATCTACATTTAGTACTAGCCACCCTTATAGGAACCTGCACCATTGGATTATTAGGCATTATTTTTGCTAGAAGAGCCGATGTACCTCCCGTAGTTTTTACCATGCCAGCTTGTATTACAATGATTCCTGGCCTACACGCTTACCACTCCATGATAGGATTCATCAAGATAGCTGAGATGGGGATAGAAAACCCGGATCCATACCTAATAGCCCAAACTACGCACTATGTTGTTATTACTATTGCTTTACTCTTTACTCTGTCCATTGGCATTACCCTAGGCTCGCTTCTTTTCAGGAAGAAAACCCCAAGAAAAGTAGAGTTAAGCTTAAAAGATTAAAGTATAATCAGATTATTCTCTTAAAGGAAACAGAAACCATAGTTATGAAGAAAGTAAAAACAGATGAATTAAAGACACTTACATCGACTACAAAGACACGCGTTCGCTTTGGAGAAATAGATGCAATGCTTATTGTTTGGCATGGTAATTACATTAAATATCTGGAAGACGGCAGAGAAACTTTTGGATATAAATATGGCTTAAACTACCAATATATTTGTGAACAAGGCTATATACTACCTGTTGTTGATTTGAAAGTTCAATACATTAAATCGGCTTCTTTAGATGACGTAATCCGCATAGAAACCACCTATATAGCATCTCCTTCTGCAAAAATGATTTTCAGTTATAAAATATACAGAGATAGTGATTCCACACTATTAACTCAAGCCCAAACAACACAACTTTTTCAAACAAACGACAGAAAATTGGTTATAGATAAGCCTCCTTTCATTGAGGAGTGGGAAAAGAGGCACAAGATATTCATACCTAAAGAATAATATCCTTATATTCAACAAAAAGAGTTCTAATAACTATCTACTAAGTAAAAGTGAAAACGAATTAAGCCTCTATCTCACTCAATATTAACCAACGCATACTTTTCTCATTCAACTCGTCATCAACATGAGATAAACGAATAGAGAGTTTTGTGATTTCATCAACCTCAAGTTGACCACTGGCCAGCTTTTTTTCAATTTCTTGCTTTTCTTCCTCGAGATTATCAATGTCTTTTCCTAATTGGTCAAATTCTCTTTTCTCATTAAAAGTCATCTTCCGTATTTCATTTAGACGAACACGCTCATGTTTTTCTTCTTCGGGTTTCTTTTTTTCTTCTTGTTGATCCTCTTGAACTTCTTTCCAAGCCCTATACTGAGTATAATTACCAGGAAAGTCTCTAATATCACCCTGCCCATTGAAAACCATTAAGTGATCTACCACTTTATCCATGAAGTAGCGGTCGTGTGACACCACAATAACACAACCTTTAAAGTCTTGTAAATACGCCTCTAAAACATTTAAGGTCATAATATCCAAGTCATTCGTAGGCTCGTCTAATATTAAAAAATTGGGGTTTTGGATTAAGATCGTACAAAGATATAACCTGCGTTTCTCTCCTCCACTCAGCTTTTCAACAAAATCATACTGCTTTTCGGGTGAAAACAAAAAGTACTGTAAAAACTGCGAAGCTGTTAGCTTTTTGCCATTCCCCAAATCAATGACTTCTGCAATTTGTCGAACTACATCAATCACTTTCATCGATTCATCAAACTGAAGTCCTTCCTGAGAATAGTAACCAAAACGAACAGTAGTACCTATATCTATGGTGCCTTTATCCGGTTGAACCTTACCTAAAAGTATTTTTATGAAAGTAGACTTTCCCGTTCCATTGGCTCCAACAATCCCCATCTTTTCATAACGAGAAAAAATATACGAAAAATCCTCTAAAATAACCACATCACCATAACGTTTAGATAACCCTTCTGCTTCAAAAATCTTACTTCCAATATAAGAAGCCTCAACCTCTAATTTCACATTCCGATTGTCTGTTTTACGTTTAGCTACTTTTTCTAATTCGTAAAAAGAATCTTCACGATATTTTGCTTTTGTTCCACGTGCTTGTGGCATTCTTCGCATCCACTCCAACTCCGTACGGTACAAATTCTTAGCACGTGACACTTCCATATTAGAAGTATCAATTCGCTCTTGTCTTTTTTCCAGATAGTAGCTATAGTTTCCCTTATAAGAATAAATCTGTAGGTTATCGATCTCTAAAATTTCTGAGCAAACTCTATCTAAAAAATAACGATCGTGCGTAACCATCAATAGACTCAGGTTACTACGGGTTAAATAGTCCTCTAACCATTCGGTCATATCCAAATCAAGATGATTTGTAGGTTCATCTAAAATTAAGAAATCGGGTTCAACAATCAAAGTATTAGCTAAAGCTACACGCTTTAGCTGTCCACCGGAAAGCTCATCGACCGACTGATCAAAATCGTTAATATTAAGTTGAGAGAGAATCTGTTTAGCACGCTGTTCATATTCCCAAGCCCCCGTCAATTCCATCTGGCTAAGCAGTTCATCTAAACCGGGGTGTCCTTCCGTTTTCATACACAGTTCATACGCTTTAATCTGTTCCGTTATTTCATTGCCGTGATGAAAACAAGCCTCTAAAACAGTTATACCTTTAGGGTATTTAGGGTTTTGCTCTAAATAACCCACCGTTAAACCTTTATGATAAGCAATGATACCCTCGTCATAAGGTTCTTTCCCGGCCAAGATATTCAGTAAGGTGGTTTTACCTGCTCCATTTTTTGCTATCAGCCCTATTCTTTGTCCTTCTGCTATACCAAATGATATATTCTCAAATAAAACCAGATCACCAAACGACTTCGTTAAATTATCTACCTGTAAATAGCTTACCATAAGAATCCCTTCTCTTTTCTTAATCTTATTATTAATTACAAACTACTCAATAGCTCTTTATATATCTCTATTACGTTGACTACCCCATTCTTTTCCATCGCATTCCATACA
The DNA here is from genome assembly GCA_964522975.1 of uncultured Bacteroides sp. Taxonomy (GTDB): domain Bacteria; phylum Bacteroidota; class Bacteroidia; order Bacteroidales; family Bacteroidaceae; genus Bacteroides_E. The sequence goes on from CAZFXK010000041.1 coordinate 18,922, forward strand.
ATTGCCAAGGGATCAATCACTCTCTTCGAAGGCACATAATATAATACAGGAGCTTCTCTGCTCCCATCTACTAAAGTTTTCCACTCAAAGCCTTCAACTTCATTATATAGCATAACGCATAAAACAACACCAAGGCCGAACCAATCTTTACGTTTTTTTCCACCAATCAACCCCTTATTTATCACTTCTTGCAGCTTATTCAAGTCTTCTTCAGTACCTTGAAACTCTTTACTAAGTGAAGTTTTTATTCTATGGCTAATCTCATCGTAAACCACATTCACTTCATAAGTTTCAGCTAAACGAATAGGGATTAATTCAGATGGGTATTTTTTGTTTTCCGAACGAATCTCAATGGAATTCAATAATTCAATGACTTCATCATAACCAACTCCTTGTGGAACCGTAAAAGAACATTCTATAACAGTATTCTTTTCACCCAATATCCAATGATGTGTAGTATAATACACCCCTTCTTCTTTTGCTGACTCAAGGTAATAAACTGCATTGTAAGAACCAATTTTCATTTTCCTACTTGCATTATTAAGCGTCAACACCTGTTTCATCTCTTCTTCTGCATACATCATTGCACCTTTGGAATTGAGCTCTTTTCTATAAACAGAAATTCTAAAATTTCCGGTCCAACGATTAGGGTTATAAAAAAGAAAAGAACCTTCTCTATCTTCAAACTCATTCCACGAAGCAGGATAAATCAAAGAGAACCAAGATTGGGGAGATATGAATTTTCTACCTTGCATATTTTATTTCATTTAGCTATTCTAATTTAGAAAGATAAATATACAAACAAAAGTACAAATTAATCTTGCTAGTACTAAAAAATAGATGGCATAACCGATTAAGATAAAACTTCAAAATCATGAACCCAATGATAATCTATTTTATATTCTCTTTATTCACGATTTTGATTATCACACTTACTTGGAGGAAGCAAACGAAATTCGAAGTTCAAAATTTACAAATCAATTAATTGAATATAAACAACTTACCTTTCTATCATTTATCCTTTCAAACAAGAAATCATAGAAAAAGGACTCTATGCTCTTCGCAAAGGTTCTGCA
>CAZFXK010000042.1:0-18817 GCA_964522975.1 uncultured Bacteroides sp.
GGCTCAGCTTAAGGTAGAACAGAGGAATATGTAATTGTGTATCGCATTTCTATTTTGAATTACCTTAAAACATTTTTCAAGGAAATTATTAATGGTCGCCGAGACTATGGAAATCTATTGCCAATGACAATTGGTATAGCAAACAAATATTAAAAATCAATCCAATTTTAAGTAAAATTATAGGAAAGCGGTGTAAAAACCGCTTTCCATATACTATATGCCAAAATTGGACACTAACGTATAGCACGTCGTAGAGGAGCCACTATTGGAGATGGTGTAAATATGCCAATCAGCTTAGCAAAAAAAGCAAATAAAAATTTTAAAGTTGGAAATCACGTTTCCATACAAACTGATAAGATAGATTTACGTTCACCGGTAAAGATTGGTGATAATGTAATTATTGGTATTGATTCAGAAATAATAACTACTTCTCATAATATTGATTCTTTAGATTGGGAATATAAGTATTAAGAAAAGCTAAAAATATATAACCACATTGTATGTCTTCAAATTTCAATAAAAATCGTATAGCTAAAAACACGGCACTGCTCTATGTGCGAATGCTCTTCACTATGTGGCTCAATCTCTATGCCACACGATTGGTGCTTGCCAATCTTGGAGTTTCCGATATGGGAGTGTATGGTGTAGTGGGCAGCATAGTTAGTATGTTTGCAGTGGTAACAGGAGGAATAACCAACTCTGTTCAGCGATTTATCACTTATGAGATGGGGTGCAAAGATGGTGATGTTAATAAGGTGTTTTGTACCTCTATCAATGTTATTTTCTTATTCTCTGCTTTTCTAATATTATTGCTAGAGATTGGTGGAGTGTGGGTGCTCAATAATTATGTAAAGATTCCTGAAGAAAGTCAAAATGCAGCTTTTTGGGTGTTTCAACTCAGTGTACTCACCTGTATTATCAATATGATAGCCATTCCGTACAACTCGTTAATCATAGCGCATGAGAAGATGGATGCCTATGCGGTTATATCGGTGCTTCAAGTAGTGCTTACGTGTGGCGCAGCCTATTGCTTGTCGTTCTTTGACGATGATAGATTACTTATATATGCTATTATTATGGCAGTAATAGGATTGGTAATCCGCGTCATCTATCAGATATATTGCCGCATGAAATTTCCCGAATCAATCTATCATGCCGTACTCGACAAATCATTGATTGTAGATATGAGCAAGTTTATGGGAGCATCGTCGGTGTCGAGCATATTGCAGATGGTATCGTCACAAGGCATTACCTTCGTGATAAACTGGACATTTGGTGTGGCTCTAAATGCCGTTTACAATATTGCTCTGCAACTGAAAAACTCAGTGATGTCGTTCTCGTTCAACCTTTTGAAGGCCATTCAGCCGCAGATAACGAAAACCTATGCTGAGGGAAATATAGAAACTCACTGCAAACTTGTTTTGTCGGGAGCAAAGATAGAGGCTTATTTAATATACTTCATCATGATGCCATTGCTCTGCAAGACCAATTATATAATGCATCTATGGTTAGGCAACGTGCCTGAATACACTGTAGCTTTCACTCGCTGCACCATATTCTTATCGCTTACCTATGCCATCTTCGAACCTATCCGTACTGCCGTAATGGCAACAGGCAATATAACGCGTTTTACCATTATCCCTGAAGCGCTCTACATCTTGGTGCTACCCATTTGCTATGGTCTGTATCTCTTAGACCCCAATCCCGTCTGGATGATAATGGCAATAGTCGGTACCGATGTTGCAGTGTGCGGTGTGCGAGTTTATTATGCCCTGAAGGTTAGTGCACTAACGCTCTCATCACTCGTTAAAGAAACTTTTGCCCCCTGCGCCCTCGTGGCTCTGTTGTCTATGGCAGCCTGCTATGCTGTCAACCTGCTATGCCCCGACACCATCCTTGGACTCATCGCTCTGCTATGTTTCAATAGCATAGTGCTATGTGCTATAATCTTATTTTGTGGAATAAACAGTAGCGAGCGAAATGTCCTTAACATGACGATGAAGAAAGCAATGGAGATTATACATAAACGATAAAAAATATTTATATATAAGTGTCATTTAAAATGGAAAAAAAAACAAAAGTTTTAATATCGCATCCTAGTGGTAATGCAAATACGAATGCTGTTGTTAGGGGACTTTATGCAAAAGGAATTCTTCATAGATTTATTACATCAGTTGCCGTTTTTAAAAATAAATACTATTATAAGTATTTAGATAAACCTTTTATAAAAGAAATACTCAAACGTACATTTCCAACTTATCTTGATAAATATATGCTTTTATATCCATTTAAAGCGTTATGTAATCAAATTTTTAGTAAAATGCACTTTTATTCTTTAGTGAATAAAGAAAATAGTATTTTTTCTTCTTATAAAGTATGTAAATATATAGATAAAAAAACATCAAAATATCTTATTAAACACTTGAATGAAATTGATTCTGTTTATTGTTACGAAGATGTCGCATTAAATACTTTCAAAAAGGCAAAAGAAAAAAAAGTGATATGCTTATATGATTTACCTATAGGGTATTGGCGATATATGAGAAATCTTCTTAAAGAAGAAATAGAAAAAAATCCAGAGTGGGCAGTTACGTTGGGAGGATTAACGGATTCAGAGAAAAAAACAAAGATAAAAGACGAAGAACTACGTTTAGCTGATGTAATATATGTAGCTAGTAGTTTTACAAAAAAATCATTAAATCTCTATCCTGGAATACTATCAAAAATAATAGTAATACCATATGGATTTCCTCCCATAAATAAAAATAGACAATTATTACCAATAAACAACCGAAAAATAAAACTATTATATGTTGGTGGCCTATCTCAAAGAAAAGGTATTTCTTATCTTTTTAAGGCTCTAGAAAATTTGAATGATAAGTTTACTTTATCTATTATTGGAAGTGGAAATATTGAAAATTGTAAGATTTTAAAAGATAATTTGAATAAATATAATTATTTAGGGACAATGCCACATGATAAAGTTTTAGAAATTATGGCACAAAATGATATAATGGTTTTTCCTTCTTTATTTGAAGGCTTTGGATTAGTTATAACGGAATCAATGTCTCAAGGTACACCTGTAATAACGACAGATCGAACTTGTGGTCCTGATATTATTACAGATGGGGATGATGGATGGATTGTTGATGCAGGCTCTGAAAAATCAATAAGAGATAAGTTACTATATCTATATAATAATCAAAATGAAATAATTTCTGCTGGAAAACATGCAATGTTAACAGCCTCTAAAAGACCATGGAAAAAATATGAGGAAGAAATAACGGATTCTATAAATCTTTTTAGAAATAATAATGCTAGATAAAAATACTAATAAAACAATAAGAAAGTGCTTTTGGATATTTTTCTTCTTTGTTTTAACAGAAGGAATTTTTAGAAGATGGCTTTTGCCAGGAATGAGCAATGTATTTCTTGTTATAAGAGATCCATTTGTTATATATGCTGTATTTCTTGGGATAAAAAGAGGATTATTAAATGATATTCCTCCAAAAATTATGATGGTATTAGGAATCTTAAGCTTTATGTCAACTTTAGCTTTTGGTCATGGTAACATTATAGTCGCTATTTATGGTGTTAGAATTATATTCTTTTATTTTCCTTTTATTTATATATGTAGCAAAGTTTTGAACAGATATGATGTAATGAAGATACTAGTTATTTTACGTTTACCGAGGCTAAAAAATATGGTATCAAATGTATCTATGAGTTGCCAATCGGTTATTGGCGAGCCAAAGAGGTGATTCTAGGCGAGCAGACTAAGATACATCCCGAATGGGAACCAACCATGGGAGTGGCAGCCGAAAATAAAGACAAACTGAAACGCAAAGACCTTGAAATATCGCTGGCCGACTTAATGATTGTGCCGAGCGATTTTGTAAAGCATACATTAGATTATTATCCAAGCGTATTGCCACCGATAGAAATAGTACAATATGGCGCTCCTGCAACAGATGTTACTACTCTGACAGACAAAGGGCAAAATAAAAAGTTACAACTTCTCTATTGTGGCAGTCTGTCACAGCGTAAAGGATTGGCAGATGTGTTTACTGTTGTTGAGCAGATAAAAGATATTGCCGAACTCACAGTTATTGGTGGTGGCGCAATAGATAAGTGTACCCCTCTGCGTGAAGGATTAGCAAAAGTGAAATACATTCCCAGTGTGTCACAGGATGAATTATTGCAAATAATGCAGAAGAAGGATATTTTCTTTTTCCCATCTCATTTTGAAGGTTTCGCTCTCGTGGTGTTCGATGCGATGTCGCAAGGTTTGCCTTTGCTCACCACAAAAGTAACAAGTGGTCCAATTGTTGATGGTTTCGATGGATGGATAGTGAAACCTGGCGATATAGATTCAATGGTAGCAATAGTGCGTAATCTTAATGACAATCGCAGTGAGATAACGGCTTGCTCGCGTAATGCCATTCAAACCGCAGCCAAAAACTCATGGGCAGAATATCAAAATAGCTTAGTTGAGAAGATTAAATCTATATAAATTATGTTCACCAAACAACCCACAACGAATATATCAATCATAAAGAAGTCACTACTGATGCTTCTTGGTTTTTGTAGTGCTTTAGAAATATTGTTTTTTCCATCAATAGCTAATGTGGTGGGGTGCGCCGTTAGTTTTGCCAGCACATTCATGTTCTACAAATATGTTTTTAATATTCAAACCATCCGAAGTTATCCGTTAACCTTCATTGCTGTTTTGGGATTGTTTTTCTTTATGTATCTCCCTGTGCTCATCACTCTTATGGATGGCAATGAGGTGAGCCACGATATGTATAATCCCATTGCCACCTACCTGTGGCAATTGCTTTATTTCGTCCTCACTATTGTCTCTTTTCGCTTGGCAGCACGAATATCAAAGAAGCATCATGGATTAAACAAATTCCTCAACAGATGGGGCTATTTCAAACTGCCTACGCAACGGCAACTATGGGCGCTTGGTTTTATGGGCTGGATATTTAAGTTCGGACTTATGTCGCAGCAAGGTAGCGGACAAGAGGTGGTATCAGCTGCGGGTACATTGAGCATGTTCTCTATGTTTATCTATTCTCCAATCCTTATTCTTTTCTTGCCATTGATGGGCGGTAAGCCAAGTAATGGCATGGTGAATAAGTTTGTGTATACTTATATTGGTTTTCTGTGTATTTTCCTCGTTGCGACAAATAGTCGTTCACAGATGCTGTCGGCCTTTGTGGTATTTGCATTCTGCTATCTTCTCACTAAAATATATGAGGGTGGCACAAAGGTATTCTTCACTGTGAAGAAACTTATTATTGCTGTATTTGCTGTATTTGTAATTACTGGTCCAATGTCTGATATGGGTATTGCGATGCTTGCCACTCGTGGTGTGCGTGGAGATATGGGCTTTAGTGAATTGCTCTCCGAGACTCTTAATACCTATATGGATAAAGATAAATTAAATGCCTACAAAAAAGTACTTGCAGATGACAAAGCTGAGGATAATGTTTCAAACTCTTTGGAATGGAATGAGGATTATTGCTCTAACATATTTTTTGCTCGTTTGTGCAACTATCGTGTGGCAGACGGCACCATTTTTCATGCAGAGAGAGCAGGTTTCGGCAATTCGAGAATGTTTGGCGACTTTGTAGACCATATAAAAATGATGTTTCCTGGTCCTATCTACTCTGTATTGTTCGATGAAGAGAAAAACGTGAAACGTTATAACTATTCGCCGATGGATTTCCTTTATTCATTAAGTTATTCGGGTCAGATATTTCCCGGCTTCCGTGTGGGTGGCGACGTAGGTCTCGGTCTTGCCACCTTTGGTGTGGCTTTTTTCTTGTTAATGGTTGTAGTCTACACTCTGGAATTCTTTTTTTTCAATAGCATGACTATTGTTAGAAACGGAAAATTAGTGTTCTCATTCTTCGTGTTGCTGAGTATATACTACACTTTTTTTTTAGACCTAACAGTAGCCAGTGGTATTATTGGTCATATCATTTATTTGGTGTGGGGATTTTGGTGGAATCTATTGTGGCTGTTGTTAGTCTATCGAATTGTTCTAAAAATTTTCTAATTTTACCCATTAATTTATGCAACGCATACAATATATCGACACATTGAAGGGGGTGGCCATTATACTTGTGATAATGGGACACTTGATGGACAAGAGTTTCTGCAATGGAAACCAATTTATCTCTACCTTTATCTATTCGTTTCACATGCCCCTGTTTATGTTTCTCAGTGGTATGTTTGCCTACAAGCACCAAGAGCAGCTACAGTTGGGTGGTTTCAAGACGTTTCTCTATGCCAAGGTGCAGCGGATTGTGCTACCATTTGTTATGATTGGCGGCTGTTTCAGTGCAATGTACTATGGCAGCATAATGCAGTTCTTCTCTGTGAGCGGCCATTCAGGTTATTGGTATCTGCCGGCATTGTTCTATGGTCAGATAATTGGATTTTTTATTTATCTTGCCACCAAACGCTTCAATGGTTCTCGCTATTCGTTGCTCATTGATGGTGTCTCCATTATAGCAGTATGGGTGGTCATCAACATCTTGTATCTAAAGACCTCAATAGGAGATTATCTGCCATTCTATCTTGCTTTTGCCAAAATGTTTCTCTATTTCATGCTTGGTAGCATGATGATAAAGCACGAGATTCTTCATCGCATAATGCGCTCCAACTTGTCCTTCACCGCTAGCTTGGCAATGTATGCGGTGCTGATGATATACAAAGAGCAAACCTCGAACGTGATAAACATCAATCTCACAGGTTTCCCTGCAATAGTTATATTAATACAAATGTTTGAAAATGTTAAATTCGAGCAGAAGAGCATTCTCACCACATTTGGTGTTAACTCGCTTGAGATTTATGTGTTCCACTATTTTCTTTTACCCAATTTCTTGGGCCTCGACATCCTTACAAGTATGGTAAAACCAAATGCAACATACTTGCTCACTTCGGGTAACTTTATCGTCTATATGACCGTCACCGCCCTGATTAGCATCGTGATAGCCTACGCATGCATAGCGATTTCAAAAGTAATAAAACATAGCCATGTATTGGCACTATTGTGCTTTGGCATAAAAAAATAAATAATTAAACCTAACGAATGAAAGTTTTATTCATATATCGTAATCCGGCTATGGGTTTTAGTATCGGTAAGGTGTTTCATACCATAGAGCAGGAAATGAAAAAATATGCAGAGGTAGACTCTATTTATCTGCCAATACCAAATTACAAGCCCATAGGATTATGGCGTAATATAATGGCAGCGCGAAAAGCAGTAAAGGCAAAGCATTATGACATAGTGCACATCACCGGCGCTGAGCATTATCTTATACCTTTTCTCAGAGGACAGAAGGTGGTGGTTACGGTGCACGATCTGGGGCATTATTTTACTATCAACAAGATAAAAAGTTCCTTTTATTGGGTAAGAAATATTTTGCCTCTAAAAATGGCAGATTCAGTTGTTGCAATATCAAAATTTGCAAAAGAAGAGATACTCAAGACTATCTCTATAAAAAATATTATTGTTGTGCCTGATGCTTTAAGTGAGGAATTTGTTTCAATGCCTAAATTATTTTGTGATAATAACCCTTGTATTCTACATGTAGGAACCAGACCTCATAAAAATTTAAAAAGAACTATAAAGGCTTTAGAAGGGATAAAATGTAGTTTAATAATAGTAGGAAAAATAGATATAGAAACAAAGGAACTTTTAGATATTACAAAAATAGAATATAAAAATTATATAAATATATCAGATGAAGAATTACTTGGTCTTTATAAAAACGCAGATATTATAAATTTTCCATCAACGCATGAAGGTTTTGGCATGCCTATTATTGAAGGACAGTCAATAGGTAGAGTTGTTATAACTTCTAATTTAGAACCAATGAAAAGTGTTGCAGGAAATGATAATGCTGTTTTTTGTAATCCATTTGATATTTCATCAATAAGAAAGGCATATTTAAAAGTCTTGTCCGATAATAATTTTAGAAAAAGAATTATTGAAAAAGGCTTAATTAATGCAGCAAGATATATCCCCGAAAATATAACAAAACAATATTATAATATATATAGGTCTTTATGAAAATATTAGATTGTACATTACGTGATGGTGGCTATTATACCAATTGGGACTTCGATTCTAAAATCGTAGATTCCTATATTGAAGCAATGAATAAGTTACCAATTGATTATCTAGAGTTGGGATATAGAAATAATCCATCTAATGAATATCTTGGAAAATTTGGATATTCACCTATTTCTGTGTTACAGCATATTAGAAAAAAAAGTTCAAAGAAATTAGCGGTTATGCTCAATGAAAAGAGTACTACTTCTAAAGATTTGGATTTCTTGTTGAAACCAATTATTGGGTTGATAGATATGATAAGAATAGCTGTTGATCCGAAAAATTTCGATAGGGCTATTATCTTGGCAAAAGCGGTAAAGAAATATGGCTTTGAAGTTGGCTTTAATACCATGTATATGTCTAAATGGCATGAATATAAAGACTTTCTATCAAATTTAAATAAAATAAATGGTATTGCAGATCTTTTCTGTATGGTTGATTCTTTCGGTGGAATTGAGCCAGAAGAATTAAAAAACATATATTCTATTGTTAAAAAAAACACGACATGCCCAATCGGTTTCCATGGTCATAATAATTTGCAAATGGGATTGATAAACACTCTTGCTGCAATTGAATGTGGTGTAGATTATGTTGATGCCACGATATTAGGTATGGGACGAGGTGCCGGTAATTTAAATATGGAATTGTTACTTACATATCTTAATAAGAAAGGCTTAGATGTGGATTTCAATGTTTTAGGAGAAGTTATAGCTTCATTTCAACCGCTTCAGAATAAATATAATTGGGGAACAAATCTGCCATATATGCTTTCTGGTGCCAATTCTATTCCACAAAAAGAAGTTATGGCTTGGGTAACAAACAGAACCTATAGTTTTAATAGTATTGTAAGAGCATTAGATAATAAAAGAATTGGAATTGAAGATAATGCAGATTATCCTAAACTAGAAAAAAAATCAGTAAATAAAGTCCTAATAGTAGGTGGCGGCTCTTCTGTAATAGAACATTTTGAAGCAATAAATGAGTTTATTTTACAAAACCCGGATTTAGTTATTATATTTGTAACGGCAAGACACGCTGCTCTTTTTGATAATATTGCGAATTTAAAATATTATTGCCTTGTTGGAAATGAGGCAAAACGTCTATCTTTAAATACCAACGTTTCTAGTTTTAATGGTAATTGTGTATTAGCACCTTATCCAAGAAAAATGGGAACCGAAGTCCCGCCTTTTGCTGTTGATTATACTTTTGAATTACAAAATATCAGCTTTACTGATAAATATCCTGATTCATGTACAACAGTAGCGTTGGAAACATCTATATATCTAAATGCTAAGAATGTGTATATCGTTGGCTATGATGGCTATCAAGGACAAATACTATCAGAAAAAGAGATGGATTTGACAAACGAAAACAGAGTGTTGTTTGAAGATTATATAAAGAGCAACCATGTTCCACTAATTTCATTAACCCCAACTTTATACAAGGAATTGATGATGGAATCTATATATCAATATCTATAAAATAAAAAATATTATGAATAAAATATCATTCTTTCTTCCTACACGTAAAGGAAGTGAAAGAGTAAAAAACAAAAACACACGTCCATTTGCAGGAATAGAAGGTGGCCTTATAGAAAACAAAATCAGACAGTTGCTTGCTACAAAACTTATAGATGAAATTATTTTGTCTACTAACGATGAAAAATGTATGGAAGTGGCTGAAAAATTTAGTTCAGATAAACGATTAAGAATTGTTCCTCGTCCTAATGAACTTTGTCTTAGTTCTACAAATTTGCAAGATCTTATATGTTATGTGCCAACTATCACTGATGCCGAACACATTCTATGGGGACATGTAACAACGCCACTAGCTGGTGCAGACCAATATGATAAAGGAATAGAACTTTATCTTTCAAAACTTGATGAAGGATATGATTCATTAGTTGGAGTAACTGAAATGAAGAATTTTATTCTCAATAATAAGGGCAAACTCATTAATAATAATACAGATATACCATGGCCGCGAACACAAGATCTAGAGGCTCTCTATCCAATAAATCATACGATGTTTATAGCAGAACGTTCGGTTTACACAGAACAGAGAAATCGTATAGGCAAAAAGCCACTTCTTTATATAATGGATGAACTTCATTCTTATGATATTGATTGGCCTGATGATTTTATTATTGCGGAAATAATGTATAAGAATTTATATGGAAATAAATGATGAAAGTTGTAACATTTGGTGAAATCATGGTGCGGCTTGGTGCCCCTGATTACTTAAAATTAATGCAGACAGACAAACTTGATGTCAGCTATGCAGGAGCGGAAGCAAATGTTGCGGTGTCTCTTGCTAATTATGGAATGGAGACTGATTATATAACATGCCTTCCAAATAATCCTATTGCAGAGCGTTGTATTATGGAACTTCGTGGACACAAGGTGGGTGTTGATCACATTCAGAGAAACGGCAAGCGTATGGGTATTCTATATTTGGAAACAGGTAGCAATTCACGACCATCTAGAGTATATTATGATCGCGAAAATAGTTCAATTGCTAATATCAAACTAAATTCAATCGATTGGAATACAATTTTAAAAGATGCAAATTGGTTTCATTGGACTGGTATTACACCTGCTATAAGTGAAAATGCAGCTTCAGAATGTCTAAAAGCTATTAAAACAGCCAATAAACTTGGTGTGACAGTATCTTGCGATATAAATTATCGAAGCAATCTTTGGTGCTATGGAAAAACTGCAAAAGAGGTAATGCCAGAACTTGTAGCATGTAGTGATGTTATTCTTGGTAACGAAGAAGATTGTGAGAAGGTCTTTGGAATTAAGCCACAAAACTTTAATGCCGATAAGACATGTGGAAAAGTTGACCAAAATTCATTTATTAGTGTGTGTGAGCAGATGATGAAAAAATTTCCACGTTGCAAGAAGATGCTAGTTACATTACGTGGTGCCATCAATGCTAACCATAATACTTGGGGTGGAGTATTATATGATGGACATACACTCTTTGAAAGTCATCGGTATGACATTACAGATATTGTAGATAGAGTTGGCGGTGGTGATTCGTTTATGGGTGGACTTATATTTGGTTTACTACATTATAAAGATGATAATAAAGCACTTGAGTTTGCAACTGCTGCTTCATGTCTCAAGCATACATTAAAAGGTGATTTCAATTGGGTTAGTGTCTCTGAGGTAGAAAGCCTTATGGATGGTAATACAAGTGGAAGAGTAAAAAGATAATAATAATTAATATTATGAATTTTTGGTCATTGATGATAAAGAAAGATGATTTGATTCTTTCTGTTGTAGAACATTTGCGTTTATTAAAAAACGAATGTAATAGAGATTTTATAACCATAAAAAAGCAAATGGATTCCATCCCTATTGAGGGTAAAGGAAAAACTCTATACATATTACTAAATGCCCCTTCTCTTAACACTCAGGATTTAAGTGTACTAAAAGATAAAAATACAATGTTTGTAAATCGGGGTTTTATGCATCCTCTTTACAAAGAATTGCAACCTAAATACCATGTGTTTACTGATTCAAAAATGATAAAGGGAATTTGGCCATTAAGTTGGTTGGACGAAATCTGGGCAATGAGTCCAAATACAAAAATTATATTACCGGCAATATGGCATGGAAATAAATTATTTTTAAAATACAGAGATTCAAAGAAAATATACTGGCTTTCAAAAGGTTTGCCTTTTTATAATTTAGGTGTTTCCGGCTCTTGTTTTTCTTTTGCTGTATCACAAAACTATGATAAAATTTACTTTTCTGGATTTGATGCCACAGGAATAGGATACGAAATGATTAAATCTGCAGATAGTCATTTTTATGGTAATGACAGTGAATTGGCAAATAAATCAACTAAACAATTTACAATAGATTTGTTGATGCATTCGAGACATTTGCATGATTTAAATAGGTTTGCAGATTATTGCAATAGAAAAAATATTAGCCTAATAAATATTACTAATGGAGGATTATTGGATATGTTTCCTAGAGAGTGTATTTTACCTTTAAAAAAATAAATTATGTTCAAATTCTAAGTGATAAAATAAATGTTCTGTCATTTATAATGATTGTAATTTTCACAAATAGTTGCATATATGTGTGAATATAATTTAGTAAAATAAATAAAAACAGAGGGGGAGAAAATGAAGAATGAAGAGCAACAGTTAATTACTTACCAAGACGTACTAAACTTGATAAATAAAGAAGAAAACAGTTTGTTGATTGCAAATGGATTTAATTATGGTTTAGGTGTTCACACAGGCTATTCTGATATATTCAAAAGAATGCTTAAAGAAAACCATGGTATTTATGCTGAAGCTGAATCTATGATAAAAACTTGTGGATATGACTTGGAAACATTTTTAGGAGAGATAGAAAAAACATTAATCCTGATAATATATTTCTGAAGAAATACACTAGAAACAAGATAAAAACTGATTTCATGCAAGCACTACATGAAATAGTGAAAGAAAAAATTAGTAGTATTTATCAAAAAAACAACAACGGTATATTCATATTACTAAAACAGTTTAAAAACTATTTTACTCTTAATTATGATCCGTTTCTTTATATGTTGTTGCTAAAGTATAAGCCATTACAGGCTAACAATAATGCTATAGTCATTGAGCCGTCATTACAATTTATTGGAAATGATTTAGATAGTCAACAAGAAAACATCTATAGTGAAATAAAAACAGCTCGTGAAAAAGGAATATTAAATATCAATTTTGGAGATGAAAAATCTTCTACAACTAGCCGTTTAAATATGATATCTAAAACTGAATTTTTAACAGCCGTAAAGTGTTATTCTAAAAATAACAATAAAAACTGGTCAGGTAGAATAATAGAAAAAATTATAGATAAAATTCTGAAAGAAGAAAATAATATTTCAGTATTGTCTAATTTAGATGATGGAAGTAAATATAAAAAAACATTTTTTGGAGATGAGTTTGTTTTTAATACTGATAGCGTTACTCAGAATTTATTCTTCCTTCATGGTGCATTTCATATTTATAAAGATGGTAATGAGATAAAGAAGATAACTCAAACTACAGACAAAGCCTTGTATGATAGACTTGAAGAAATTCTGAATGCGGATAACAAAGATATTGTTTGTATATTCCAATCAGAAAACAAACTAGAAGCTATCAAATGTAATCCTTATTTATTTCATTGCTACAATAAACTTGCTGAACTATCTGGTAATATAGTTATTATTGGCAGTTCTCTTGATGATAATGATAATCATATCTTTAGTCAAATCAACAAATCTAAAATCAAGAATGTATTTATCTCTACGAAAAAGAAAGCTGCTAGTGATAATATAAAAAAAGCAAAGGTGAAATTTCCTAATAAAAAAGTATTTATGTTTGATGCTGATACTATTTCTTACGAAATACCAGATAAACAAATATAACAATGACAATAATACATTATATACCAAGTATTGACCGCACGTCTGGCGGTACATCTACATATATACAATTGCTTGCCAAGGAATTGGGAAAGTTAGTAGAATTACATATAGTGACACATAACAGTGATAATCCTGTAAAAATGGAAAATTGTACTGTACACTATATATCGAACTCCATTTTTGGCAGTATGAAAACGGAGTGGCTACAATTACTGAAAGAATTGAAACCTGATGTAGTTCATATTAACTGCTGTTGGATTCCTCAGTGCGCAATAGTACAAAAATGGACTCAACAGTTAGGAATAAAGATTGCACTTACACCTCATGGTATGCTTGAGCCGTGGATAATGGCACGACACCATTACACTCGCAAGTTACCTGCATTATGGCTATATCAGGCACATGCCATAAGAAAAGCTGATTATCTGCATGCTACAGCAGAAAGTGAACGCGACAATTTACTAAAACTTGGGTATAACGAGCATATAGCTGTTATATCTAATGGCATTGACGTGAAAGGTATCAAGATAAAGGATACATGGGAAAGACAAAAACAGATATTGTTCTTATCACGTGTTCATGTAAAGAAAGGTATAGAAATCTTAATTGATGCTGTTGCTGATTTACGAAAAGAACTTAATGGTTATAAAATAATTATAGCAGGTGAAGGTGAACCGGAGTATATAGAGCAACTGAAGAATCGGATTACGGAATATGGTCTTGAGAAGATGGTGAAATTGGCAGGCGGAATATATGGAGAGGATAAATGGAAGCTATATAGAAATTCAGATTTATTTGTTTTACCTACTTATTCTGAGAATTTCGGACTCGCTGTGGCGGAAGCTTTGGCTAGTGGCACACCTGTAATCACAACGAAAGGCACTCCTTGGAGTGATTTGGAAACTAACTATTGTGGCTGGTGGACTGATGTTGGCACGCAACCCACAATGGATGCCTTGCGGCAGTTTCTTGCTCAAGATGAAGAAACATTGGAGAAGATGGGGCGCAATGGACGAAAACTGATAGAAGACAAATACTCCGCATGCCAAATGGCGGAGAGCATGGAATTATTATATAAAGAAATTATATGACACAGTATTTATCAGACAAACTAAAAGTAATATCGTTCCTTGCAATTATTCTTGTGCTATATATTCACTCTGGTTTTCATGAGATTCCGAATGAAATTGCAGGTATGACATTTAAAATACAGTTGCAGCGAGCCATCTGTGGTATGCTTGGACGAACAGCAGTGCCATCGTTTTTCATGATATCTGGTTATTTGTTCTTCCTCCATACCGAGAACGGCATGAAGTCTATTAGGAAGAAGATGCAAAAGAGAGTGAAGACGTTGCTCATTCCTTATATTATAGGTTGCTTATTCGTACCACTGTTTTGGGTAGTGATGGAACAAGTGCCGTTTGCTGCAAGATTCTGTAATGGTAAAGATGTCACGGTTGGACTTATGAATATGTCTTTACCCAGTTTATTCATAAAACTATTTTATATGAGCGAAGGTTCAACCACGCCAATGGCATTTTAGTTGTGGTTTTTGCGTGACTTGATTATAATAGTTATGTTCTCTCCATTGCTCTATATAGTACGTAACTCATTGAGGTGGGGGACTGTTATAATAATATTTGCGGCAACATATCTCAATTATCAATATGCTCCTTTCTATAGCCTCTTTTGGTTCATGTTGGGAAGTATGGTAAAAACAAGTTGTCTGCGATATAGCAATTGGTGGTTACCTATAAGTTATATAACTGTGAGCATTTTGCAGATGGCGTCATTCGATTGGCAATATTGGCAATATTTAAGAATACCGTTGGAATTGCTTGGAGTATGTGCATTGTGGATGATATATGAAAAGTGTGTATCGTCTCATTTTAATTTGGTGGGACATAGGCTATTGACTTCGTTATGCTCATTCACCTTTTTTATATATCTGTTTCATGAACCTACACTGAACATTGTGCGAAAGGTACTTGCTGCAGTGGTTGGGGAAAATAGCATTGGCTTTGCTGTGAGTTACGTGTTAAGCCCATGGATATTTGCAGGCTTATGGGTAGCAGTAGGCTACGTGATGAAAAGGTATGTACCAAGATTCTATGGGCTGTGTTCCGGTGGAAGATAGCAAATTTAAATTCAATAAGTAATAATAATAAATGAATAAGCGTAAGAAGCTAACGCTGCTGAGTATTAGCGCATTAGTAATCCTAGTGGGGGGGGAGATAGCCCTCAGAGAACTTTTGGGAATGGGTAATGCTCCATTGTATTTTACAGAATGCAGATGCTAAATATTTCTGCGGTAGTTGGGGACCAGACAATTGTGCTGCTTATTTGAAAGAGAAAGGGTTATTTGGTGCGAAAGCTATGTTTTTACTAGTGAGTAGTCATGACGCTCATGACAATATGAATTTTGAACCTGTTGTTGGCAAGAGTGCGAGTTATCCAGACAAGCAATATTGGTGCGCATGGGCTGAGTTGATTTGTCGTTATGTATGGCCCAGAACTATTGGTAAACTCTTTGCACAACCTGCAGCGGAGAGTGACGACCCTGACCAAAAGGTATTGAAGAGTATAAATGGAACAGGGATAGATAAGAAAGGGAAAACGTTTAATCCCGGTTTCAACCAGTTGAAACAAATGGCAGATGATGCTGGCATACCTTTAATAGTATGTTTGCATCCTGACAAAGATGAGCAAGTGGCAGGAAAATACAATGAGCAAGGAAAAGAGATTATAGCCTGGTGTAAAAACAATAACATCACTCCAATTTTGGAATTAAACGAAGGAATCAAACTGGATATGTTCAGAGATGGTATTCATACGAATGAGAAGGGACAAAGGTTTGAGGCTGACTTGATGGAGAAATATATTAATATAAAAAATGGACGATAAAGAATTATGGTTCCAAATGGATGAAGAATCAACCGTTGGAACATATAAGGATAAAATAAAGGATGCGTTATGGAGAATAGTTGAAGATACTATTTTTCGACACAGTTTTAAGTGTATATCATGTTGGCGAGTAATGCTTTTGAAATTATTTGGAGCTAAGATCGGGAAACGATGCTACATATCAAATAGAGCCATATTTGTAAAACCATGGAATTTGGTGATGGGCGAAAACAATGGAATAGATGATTACGCATTCATAAAATGTGATGATAAAATCACAATAGAAAGTTATGTGAGCATTGGCAATTTTGTGAAAATTATTCCTGGTGGTCATGATATTCGAAGTAGAAATTTTAAAGTTGCTACTGGACCTGTGTACATAAAAAATGGGGTGTTTGTAGGAGCTGATTCTTTTATTGGCGCAAATGTTACTATTGGTGAGATGGCTGTCATTGGTTCTCGTACTACGATAAATGAAAATGTACCAGACAATAAAGTTATATATGACTTACCACAAGAGGAGTACTTGTTAGGTAATCGACTAAAGAAGAATATATATAAACAATATAAATATAATAATTAAAAAAAAGATTATGGAACTTAATCAATTTGTAGAGAATTTTGCAGAACAGTTTGACGATACAGATGCGTCAGAAATCAAGGCTGAAACAGTATTTCAGGATTTAGATGAATGGAGCTCTTTGGTAGCTATGGGCGTAATCGCATTTGTAAAGACCCAAAACGGAAAAACAGTCACAGGAAAAGAAATTCGGAGTTGTGAGACTGTTGAGGATTTATTCAATCTTGTAGCTTCAAAGTAATGACTGATTTCAATCCTTTTACATTAATTGGAAAGACGATTCTTGTAACAGGAGCTTCTTCTGGAATAGGAAAAGGCATTGCCGTATCTTGTTCCAAGATGGGTGCGACACTTGTATTAAATGGGCGGAACAAAGAAAAACTTAATGATACGCTTGCCGATTTAGAAGGTGGCAATCACAAGATTCTCGCTTGTGACCTAACTAATGAAGAAGCTGTTTCCATCATGGTGGCAGACTTACCAAAATTGGATGGAATTGTATATTGTTCAGGTGTCGGACAGCGGAAACTTTGCAAGCAACTGGAACAAGATGATGTGGAGTATGTCATGAATGTAAATTTCAAAGCGCCAGTTTTCCTACAGACGGAGATATTAAAGCAGAAGAAAATCAACAAAGGTGCATCCATCGTATTCATTGCTTCCATGGCTGTTGATTCTCCTAGTATTGGCAATGCGATATATAGTGCCTCAAAAGGAGCCATCGTTTCGTATGCCAATTGCCTTTCTCTGGAATTAGCTCCACGGCTCATACGTGTAAATTGTATCAGTCCTGCAATGGTGTGGACCGATCTTATTCTGAAAGGTGGCATTACCGAAGATGAATTAAAGGAAGACGAAAAAAAATACCCGTTGAAAAGATATGGAACCCCCGAAGATATAGCGAATTTGGCTATCTATATGTTGTCTAATGCTTCGTCATGGATGACAGGATCAAACATTAAATTATCGGGGGGGAGTATTTAAATTAAGTTAACATTTATGAACGCATTTATAAAAGCAATATCATATTATTTGCCTGAGCGCATAGTAACCAATGAGGAACTAGTGAAAGAGTTTCCTGAGTGGAGTGTGGACAAAGTGGCAAAGAAAGTGGGTGTTTACTCACGACACATTGCTGCAGATGATGAGACTGCCGGTGACATGGCAGAGAAAGCGGCAAGAAAATTGTTTGATGAATATAGTATCAATCCCCAAGAGATTGATTTTCTGTTGCTCTGCACCCAGAGTCCGGATTTTCATTTGCCATCCACAGCTTGCATACTTCAAGACAGACTTGGCTTACCAACATCAGCAGGCGCATTTGATTATGACTTGGGTTGCTCCGGTTGTGTCTATGGCATGGCTATAGCCAAAGGACTCATTGCTGCTGGTATAGC
The DNA here is from genome assembly GCA_964522975.1 of uncultured Bacteroides sp. GTDB lineage: Bacteria > Bacteroidota > Bacteroidia > Bacteroidales > Bacteroidaceae > Bacteroides_E. The sequence goes on from CAZFXK010000042.1 coordinate 18,431, forward strand.
AAAGAATGTATTGCTACTTACGGCAGAAACTTACAATAAATATTTGCATCCATCAGACAAGGGCAATCGTTCCATTTTTGGTGATGGTGCTGCTGCATGTCTTATCAGCACAGAAGGATTGGCTGAAATCGGTGAATTCTCATTGGGAACAGATGGTAGTGGAGCTGATAAGCTTATTGTCAAGACTGGTGCATCTCGACACAAGGCAACAACAGGGTTCAGTGAGACAGATGATGAGGGGCATACCCGTCGTGATGACTATTTATACATGGATGGAGGCGGTATCTTCAATTTCACACTTGATGCTGTACCCAAGATGATGAAAGACATTTTAGCCTGCATAATTCATAGGGCTTCACCAAACTGTTGAATTTTGATTATTCTGTT
>CAZFXK010000043.1:0-18242 GCA_964522975.1 uncultured Bacteroides sp.
AGAGTATCATAGAAATATGTAAAGGAAAGTTTTTCAACAGTGTGATTTTAGATCGGTCTGGGTTATATGCTCATTCGGTCTGGGAGAGAAGGACGATTGGTCTGGGATCGATAAGAGTTTTGACCCAGACCCTTACTTGTTTCTTTTATTAATCAGTTAATTCTTAAAATTCACCTCTTTTATTTTAGTTCATCTCTGATTTTACCTATTTTACTATTTATTGACTGAATTGTGATCCTTTTTAAAGAAATAAAAAGAAGAATCCATTAAATATTTAGCTATTTTTGTATATAAAAATCATATAAAAAAGAAGAAATGAAAGGCAAAATTTTAGTAACAGGTGGGACAGGCTATATTGGTTCTCATACAGTTGTGGAGTTGCAAAATAGTGGATATGAAGTTCTTATCATTGATAATTTATCTAATTCAGGAGCAGATATCGTGGATAATATTGAGAAAATTACCGGTGTGCGTCCTGAATTTGAAAAATTGGACTGTTTAGATTATGAAGGGTTAGAACGCTTTTTCAAGAAACACGAAAACATAAAAGCCATTATTCATTTTGCTGCAAGTAAAGCGGTAGGAGAATCTGTTGAGAAACCATTATTATATTATAGAAACAATTTGGTGTCTTTAATTAATTTACTAGAATTAATGCCTAAATATAATGTAGAAGGCATTGTTTTCTCTTCTTCTTGTACAGTATATGGTCAACCCGATCAACTTCCTGTAACAGAAAAGGCTCCCATTAAAAAAGCTGAATCACCTTATGGAAACACCAAACAGATTAATGAGGAAATTGTTCAAGATACGGTAAAATCCGGTGTACCCATCAAATCAATTTTACTTCGTTATTTTAATCCGATAGGTGCCCATCCTTCGGCCCTTATTGGAGAGTTACCTTTAGGTGTTCCTCAAAACTTGGTTCCTTATATAACCCAAACAGCAATGGGGATTCGTGAAAAATTAAGTGTTTTTGGTGATGATTATAATACACCTGATGGTTCTGCCATTCGAGATTTTATTAATGTGGTAGATTTGGCTAAAGCACATGTGCTATCTATTGATCGCATGTTGAATGATAAACAAAAAGACCAAGTTGAAATATTCAATATCGGTACCGGTAAAGGTCTATCTGTTTTAGAGCTTATTACGGCTTTTGAGAAAGCAACAGGAGTAAAATTGAATTATGAAATCACCAAACGCAGAGCAGGAGATATAGAACAAGTTTGGGCAGATCCTGAATATGCAAATAAAGAGTTGGGATGGAAAGCAGAAACTAGCATTGAAGAAACTCTTCTTTCTGCTTGGAATTGGCAAAAAAAGCTAAGGGAAAAAGGAATACAATAGCAAAAGTTAAAAACAGATGCATATTGAACAAATTACAAATAAATAGCGTTACTATGGTGTAGTTTATAGAAACGAAACGAAGTTGATTAGTAGTTTCTGTTTTTTTAAGTTATAAGCTACAAAGTAGTTTTGTCGTGTTTTATTTTGTGTTTGTGTTGAGCGGTACTTTAATGTTAAATTAAGGTACCGTTTTTTATTTTACAATTTACAGATGTAATGTTCCTTAAACATGGAGAAATCCGGAAGATCGTTTTCTTTGCTATATATGCCATATATTGAAGGCCCCGATCCACTCATTGATGCAAAGAGAGCCCCTGATTCATAAAGATATTTTTTTATCTCTTTTAATTCCGGATAAATTGGGAAAACAGAGTTTTCGAAGTCATTGCTGATATATTTTTTCCATTTATGGATGGGTAAGTTTATGCAATCTAATAATGGATTTTTAGGTTTTTGGATTTGAACTTTACTAAAGGCCTTTTGGGTCGAGATAAACAGGTCGGATTTAATGATAACCACATTGTAATCTTTTAAGTCGAGGTCTATAGGGGAAAAAAGATCCCCGATACCCTGAGCAAAAACAGGCTTATTTTGGATAAAAAAAGGGCAGTCGGCACCTAGTCTTTTTGCATACTTCTCTAGCTTTTTTATAGGAATATTCAAATTGAAATGGCGGTTTAATAATTTGAGCATAAAGGCTGCATTAGAAGACCCTCCCCCTAATCCGGCTCCGGAAGGAATGTTTTTTGATAAATATACATTTAGACAAGGAATGTCGAAATCTTTTTTTATCAAGTTATATACTTTTATAATCAAATTATCAGCTATTTCTCCCTCAATTTTTTTCCCATAGGTATATAATGTAATTGGAGCATTTTGTTTTTTATTTAGATGTATCTCTATGGAATCTTCAATAGGAATAGGATAATATACGGTTTCTAAGTTATGATATCCGTCAGAGCGCTTTGAAACAATATTTAGTCCTATATTTATTTTTGCGTTTGAAAAGGTAATCATGATGATTGTTTTATAAGAACAAATAACACTCTTTTTCTTTGAATAAACAACATTCATCTTGCATTTAGATGCAAAAAGTGATTAACTTTGTTCTGTTTGAACTTAAATAAATACAAAAGTTTTTGTTTTATGTTTTTTGCGTATAAAAATTGGGTTTGTACAAAAGTGATGGGTTTTATTTTGAAGGGATGGTGAAGTTGTTTGTAGTAAAAGAATCTGTAAATCAGTGATTTTATTCTTATCTTGTAGCTCCAAATGAGAACAATTATAACTGTTATATTTTGTCTAACCTTTTTGTTAGTTAGTTGTGGAAGGCGAACAAAACAGTCGTCATCCTCAACCTCATGGAATTATATTCAAACTACAACTAACGATTCTTTAACTCATTTGGAACAAGAAAAACAAAAAGAACTTTATGAGTTTCTGATAGGGGATACTTTGCCTAGAAAAACGGATGGTACTTTTGATGATTTTATCTATGCATTTGCTTCTAATAGTGAACTGCAGTTGAAGAGAATCATTTTTCCTCTACCTTACTATGATGAAGATGGTGTAAGCCGTATCAATGAAGAGGATTGGGTACACGATAGTTTGTTTATTAATAATAACTATTATACTTTACTATTTGATACAGAAGAAGAAATGGATGGTTTAGATAGTTTATCCTCTAAATCTGTACAAATAGAATTGTATTTATTAGCTGAGCGTAAAGTAAAGACCTATTATTTTGTGCGCATCAATGATGTTTGGTTTATGGAAGCAATAAATCTAAGAGATATTGAGGGAGGTGATAAGGAAGGGTTCTTTGACTTTTTTGCGCATTTTTCTGCTGATAGTCTATTTCAAGCCCACAGAATAGTACAACCTTTACAGTTTGTAACCATTGATCCGGATGATGAGTTCTCAATTTTGGAAACAGAGTTAGAACCCGGTCAATGGTTTGCTTTCAGGCCACCGGTTCCCAAGGATTATTTATTTAATATTAATTACGGTCAAAATACTGAAAATCTATCCAATCATAAGATTGTTGTATTTCGAGGTATCGGGAATGGTTTTTTTAATGCGCTTTTCTTTACTCGGATAGATGGACTTTGGAAACTATTTAAATTTGAAGATACCAGTATTTAATTTGAAGACTAAAAAAGTAAAAGATGATAGAGAAACAGAATTATTCTTTGTTAAAACATAATTCCTTTGGCATAGATGTAAAAGCTAACCATTTTATGGAATATGAAAATGAAGATGAATTACTTTTATTTCTACAACAGGGTAAACTGAAAAGACCATTTTTACATATAGGAGAAGGAAGTAACCTTCTCTTTTTACATGATTATGAAGGTCTGATTTTACATTCTGCCATTAAAGGGGTTAAAGTAATTGAAGAATCAAAAGATCAGATAGTGGTTCAAGTGGGTGCTGGTGAGAATTGGGATGACTTCGTTTCTTATTGTGTTGATAATGAGTGGTATGGGGTTGAGAATTTATCTTTAATACCTGGAGAAGTAGGTGCGGCTGCAGTTCAAAATATTGGTGCTTATGGTGTGGAGTTAAAAGATTGGGTTCATTCTATTGAGACCATAGATACTGAGGGTAATTTTGTTGTGTATTCTGTATCCGATTGTAAATATGCTTATCGCCATAGCATTTTTAAGAAAGCCGAGAATAAAAATGTTTTTATTACTCGGGTAAATTTATGTTTAGGCAAAAACAAGAATTTTCATTTAGATTATGGCAGTATCCGTAAAGAATTAGATGAAGATAAGAATATAACCTTAAAAAGAGTTAGAGATATTATTATAAGGATAAGAGAGGAAAAACTGCCTAATCCTGAAGACATAGGTAATGGTGGGAGTTTCTTTATGAATCCTATCGTTACTTCGGATTTTTTTCATAAGCTGCAAGATGAATATCCTGAATTACCCTTTTATAAGTTGGCTAATAATAGATATAAAATACCTGCTGCTTGGCTGATTGATCAGTGTGGTTGGAAAGGTAAAAAAGTGGGAAATGTTGGTGTATATCCTAAACAAGCTTTAGTTTTGGTTAATTATGGCGGAGCAACCGGGAAAGAGGTTTATTTGCTGGCTAAATCCATTCAGAAATCTGTAAATGATAAGTTTGGCATTCAACTTTATCCTGAGGTGAATTATATCGGAAATTATACAGCATGAAAATACGTTTTTTAGGTACAGGGACTTCAACTGGCATACCACAAATTGGTTGCAAATGTGAGGTTTGTCGTTCTACTGATAAGAAAGATAAACGATTAAGAACTTCCGCCTTTTTTTCAACCTATAAAACAAAAATTTTAATTGATTGTGGCCCTGATTTTAGGCAACAAATTCTAAAGGTTCCTTTCGCTCCTCTTGATGCTGTTTTGATAACTCACGAACATTATGATCATGTTGGAGGGTTGGACGATCTACGTTCGTTCTCTATTTTTGGGAATGTACAAGTTTATGCTGAAGATTATGTTTGTGATCGTATTAGACACAGATTGCCTTATTGTTTTGTGGAAAAAAGGTATGAAGGAGTTCCAAGAATAGAGTTGAATGCGATTTCTTCTAATGAAAGTTTTAATATTGGAGATATTAATATCACCCCATTAAGAGTGCTTCATGGTAAACTTCCAATTTTAGGTTACAGGTTAAATGAGGTGGGATATATTACTGATATGCTTTCTGCACCTAAGGAAACATATGAAGCTCTGAAAGGAGTTAAGGTTCTTATTGTTAATGCATTAAGAGAGAAGTTCCATCATACACATCAAACCTTGAGTGAAGCTTTGACTTTTGCCAAGCAAATTAATGCAGAACGAACTTATTTAATTCATATGAGCCATGATATGGGAATTCATTCAGAGGTAGAAAAAGAATTAGTGCAAAACGTATTCTTGGCATACGATGATTTGGAGATTAAGTTCTGATTTTCTGATTTTTTTTACTATCTTTTACATATTCTAGTAGCAAGGGTCGAATTTATGTTGATAAATAACTTGAAAATGTAAATTAAAATGTCTCCGAAAATCAAAATCAAAAAAGTCCTGTTTTATCTTTTTATAATTGTTATTCTTGCCTTGGGAGTCTTTTTTTATTTAGGAATCTCAAATGCTGAATGCCATAAGGAGTATAATTTATTTACTTTAATACCAGAGGATACTAAAGTAGTTTATTCTCCAAAGAATTTGAAGGCTTTTCTCGAAGAGATTAATGAAAAAGACACTATTGGTGAGAATAAAAAACGGAAGATTAAATCTAAATTATTAGAAATTACGAATGATTTTTTTATGTCTTTACCCTCTAACCCTCAAGACAAAACGAAAGAGAGTTTAGATGATATTTTAATTAGTTTTCACGCCCCATATAGTTTATACGATCAGGTTCTCTATTATAAATTGAATAAAAAAGAAGTTAATGTTTTTCGGAAATTCGTGAAAGAGAAAGTTGCGGGTTCTTTTCCTCATAAGATTTTTGTTTATAGAGGAGAAGAGATTAGAATCTACACTTTAGCTTCCGGAGAATTTATAGCTTTTTATGTTACTCCTGGTTTTTTTGCTGTTAGCTTTCAAAAGAAATTGCTTGAAAAAGTTATTGATGCAAATGTTGAAGGGACATCTTTATTCAATGATTCTTTATTCTACACTAATTGTATAGAAACAAAAAATAATATTCCATCTTTATATCTAAAACTAGATGATGTACAATTTAATAATGAATACTCTTCCTCAAAAAATATTGCTGATTGGGTAACTTTTAATCTTAATTTTAATAATAAAGGTATGTTTTTTGAAGGCGTATCATCCATAGATGATATAGAGCAAATCTCTTTTGCTAATGCCTTGACTCTACAGAATCGGATTTCAAAACCTTGTTTGAAATGGTTTCCATCTACCACGAACTATATGCTACATTATTCTGCTAGTAACATACAGGCTATCTTTGACTCTACTTCGGATTATTTATCTGCTAGCAAGGCAATGGTTGATACAACAAATCTTGTGTCGAGAAAAAATAATACTTTGCAACTTCAAGAGTTTTTGGCACAAAGAGCAGCGGATTATTTCTTTTCTATACAATTTAGGGATTCGTTAAGTGTTGATTCTTGCAATGTGCTTTTATCTTTTCAAGTGGATCCTACAAAAAGAAATGAACAGGAGTTAAGAAACCTATATTATAGTTTTAGAAAAAAAAATAAATCCTTACCTCCTAGAAATTACAAACGAATTAAAGGTAACTTATATACTTTATATCCGTTGCCAGTAAATGATTTGATGTGTCAATTTACGACTTCATTAGATACAATTCTCTACGATTATGCTACTATTTATGATAATCATCTATTGCTATCGTCTGATCAACATAGTTTAGTGAGTTATATTAATTTTATTGAAGCAGGAGATACTTTGACTCTTACCCCCCCAAATACATCTTTATTAAAGGTGAATGATTATCAACAGATTGGTGGATATATCAATTTTAATCAGTTACTTAATTTCTCTTGTAATAAAGAATTAGCATTGCCTTCTATTTTCTTCACGTATGCAGATTTTTTTGATACTTTTGAATTAGTGTTTCAATTGATTGTTGATAAAAAGGATTTGTTTATTAATTTGAACTTTTTTCCCTTAGAAAATGAAGATTAAAAATGTTGATTTTCAATTGAATGATTTAATGGGCTGAAGTTAATGGAAAAGTCGTTTTCTTTACCGTAATAGGTTAAATCGGTTATTGTTCTGATACTAAGCCTGTTCTTTAGATTATTAGTGAAGGCTGTTTTATATTATGCTCTAAGAATCCATTTTCCCATAAAATAGTTGAAATTTATTGGCATAAACTTTTGTTTATTACTCGAAAGTATTTATATTTGTTATGAGAGATCATTGAAAAAGGTATTAGCCGCATTGTAAGGATCGGGAAACTCATCAATAATATTAAAAAACCGAGACACGCTTCGTCTATTGATGGCGAGCCACAACCTTCGGGTAGTTAGATTTATCTAACGAGGTGGATTACAGAGATTGGCGGGCACTCAAATCTTGTCATTCGGAGTTTTATCACACCTCAATGCGGCTTCTTATTATAAATTCAGGGTATCATTAATTAATGATACCCTTTTTTATTTTAAAGCTAGATGTACCAATAAATTATTTATTTATTTTTAAAGAGATTAATCTTAAAGAGCGTTTAGCTTCTGCTTTGAAAAAGGGATCTATTTTATTTTCTAAAATTTGATCAAGAAACCTACTTGATTTTTCTATGGGGAAAGAGGAGAATGCAATGATTAGTTTCCATCTAATCATTGGACTTTCTGTTGTAACATACAATTTTGTTAATACATTAAGATGGGTTTCAGTTGCTAATGTAGGGTTATAAAAAGTCATAAAACCTATGGCATCTATTAGTTCGGATATCTTTAACTCATTTTTGTGGGATAACTCCTTGAGTAAAAGAGGATAGACAGAGCAGTCCATTTTAGCTAATATGCGTGCAACTATGTCTCTTGGGAGAGGGTAACTTTTCTTTTTTGACGGATATTTAGGTAGTATTCGTATTTGGTTATTACCTATAAGTCCTAAATGAGGGATTAATAGTTTTGCCGTTTCAATATCTCCTTTTTGCAAGACTTTGCAAATTTCAATCTTAGTATAAAGACTTCTTTCTTTATTTAATAAACTGATTAGTTTATGGGTAAAATAAGTTGTATTTATAAGTGTTTGAGAGAGCCAATAAATAGCAATGGAACGCTTAAAGGCTTCTTCTGCGTTTAGCATCTCAATTAATTCTATGCTTGATCTGTTTTTGTATAGCTCAAGATCAACTTGAGTGTATTTTCCTCTTTTTCTTAAATTCTCTTGTGAACTTTTCATCACATTACTCAATTAAGAGATTTTTTATACCGGAGTTTTTACTTTATTTATAGTAAGTATTATATAAATCTTTGAACTCCGAGGTATTCATAAAAGATTCTAACCAAGTATTTAAAGAATCGGCTAATTCCACCGATTTCTTGTTTACTGCCCAGGAATATAGTTGATTGAAACTGATTTCCGTATTAATATCCAGTTGCGGAAAAGAATCAATTAATGCTTGGGCAATGTTTTCATTACAGACAGCATAATCTATCTCTTTATGGGCAACTAAAGCTATAAGTTGCTCTGAACCATATTTTTTAATCTCTTTAGTGTAGATGGTATCTCCAATTTCATTGCTTAAGTTTTCAATGCGAAGTAGAGCAGGAGAATTTTCAACCACATAAAGTGTTTTCTTTGCTAAATCTAATTGGTTTTTTATAAATTCAGTAGTATCTCCTTCCATAGGTTTCCGTTGCACTAAAACTTGCTTGCTACGGTTAATTGGAATGGTTAATAATATAGAATCTTTTAGTCTGGAGGTCATGGGAATATCATAAGCTATTAAATCATACTTTCCCTCTTGAATGCCGTTTATGCGTTCTGATACAGACATAATAGGTGTAATTTCTGCTACTAATCCTTGTTTCTTTGCAATGGCCATGACTAAATCATAATGAAACCCCTTAATGGAATCGGCATCTACATAGTAGGCAAGGGTGTTATATTCTGTAGCAACTTTTAAAGTTCCTTCTTTTTTTATGGTTTGTAAATCTCTAACAGTTTCTGTATTTTGTTTCTTTTTGTTAGAATAACAAGTACTTATTGATGTTGCAATAATACCTATTAATATGTACTTCCAGTATTTATTATGCTTGTTGACAATCATATGTATAAGGCTTAATCATAAAAGTTCCAAGATACTCCTAATTTGAGTAATCTGGGATTAATGGGGTGGTGTGGAGTCAAGAAATAATTTGAGCTTCCCGATCCTTGATTTACGTGATAAAACATCACGAAGAAACGTGTGCGTTTTAAATGAAAGTTGGCATAAACGTTGATGATTGGATACCCTCCAATTTCTACTTGATCGTCTTTGTTTTGTAAATGAAAGTTTTGTATGGCGGGAGTATAAGCCAATGCGTTATACTTGCTAAAATAGCGAAGATCAGCACCTAATTCTAAGCTTAATACTTTTTTAGCCAGTTTGGTTTTTATATATAGATTATGATATAACGATAGTTTTGGTAAAGGTAAAACATCATTATTACTTGAGTTTTGCCAAGTCACTTCATTATCTAAATGAAGTATGCCTAACTTGAAGTTTTGATTCAAACAAGCAGAAATAATTTGAATATTTTCATTAGTTTGTGCAGGAAGTGCATTTCCATCAAAATAAGTGTAGTTTTTTATGTTTTGGAATCCAACTTTGAGATTTGTTTTCCATTTATTAATGTTTAATTCTCCTTCTACACGAGAATTAAACTCATTATTCAGTTCGCTAAAATGTGTTCCCTCATCCCAATAGAAATGATTGGAATGATAATGCCGCATATAAAAATCAGGTCTTAATCTGGATACAACGCCTCTTGCTATGAAATTTACCGTATCTTTCCATAGCTGAAAATTGAAATCCAAGTCACCATTGACTTGGAATGTTCCGGTAGCCTCTCCTGCGACACCCACTTCTGCCGTAACGTTATAATTAAAGATTTCCCCTTGTCTTCTGGATAATTCTCCTCCCACATATAATTCATTTTCTTTGTAGGTGTTAACCGTAATAGAATCGGTATTCATTAAATCATACTTACTGATTTTATGCGAAATATAAGCTGTTAGACCCGATTGTGCATATTTGTTAAATCCTTCCATTAAAGAGATTCCAAAGGTATTCTTAAAACCCATATAGGTTGTAGAATCATTGCTTGTATTGCTTGATTTATTGATGTGTGTCTTAGAATAAAAATCATCCGGTTCATTATTTGAAATGAAACGTCTCCGATGTCTATCAACTTTCAAGGTATGGATGAAACTGGTTACAGGCACATATTCTTCAGTGTAAATGGAATCATTTTCTTCGCTTACTTGAAGAACGTCTTTGTAAAAGCCTAAATTGTATTTATGATTTAGATAAACATAAAAATTAGTGTTTCTGTTCCATGTATTATCTAAATGGGTGGGGATGTTTTGGGGTTCATATTTATTTTTTCCTTGTGCCATATCTTCCGGATGAGTAATGTATTTGTCATCTGTAATACCAGCATTCTCTGCCATCTTCAAATTGAAATTATTATACATTACATGCATTTGGTATTTATCACCTATATAACTCCCAAAAACACCGGCATTAAAAAAAGCGGTAGATTGACTATGATAATATCCTCTGCCATAGAGATAATCAATATTAAACCCAAAAGCTAAGCGTTTGTTGGCATTTACCGAAAAATAAGACTTAAATCGTTCTTCTCCGTTAATTTTACTTCCTGCTTTGTAATAGGTTAAGTTGGTATAGGGGATATTACTGTTTGTAAAATTAAATTCTTCCGGAGTGAAAAAGAAGCTGGAATAAGGTGTTATGAAAAAAGGTTGATCTTTATTTTCTCTTAGAAAGAAAATACGATTATAACGAGGTGAACCTAAGTTGCCTAAATAGTTGTAGTGTCCTTTATAACCTTCTACTAAGTTTGAATTTTGATAATGGTGATGTGCAGTGTCTGTTTCAACGATTGTTCTATTACCCAGATTTTCTTCAATTCGCCACATATAGAGCTTAGGCTCTAAAGATTTGATTTCCACATTTGCACTATCTAAGTCTTGTGGAATCATAGAAGGGTCAATTTGATTACCGTATTGATCCACTACATTTCCAAATTCATCTATACGATGATTCGGGTTTTGAGGCCTACGATCTGTCTGTGCATAAGCTAGTGCCACAAAAGTAGAGAATAATATGATAGTGAATAGTATTCGTTTCATTTGTTGGCAAATATACAACAAAAAACAAATTGAGTATTATTAATTAATATTCATTTTCTAAAATAGAAGTTAGTCTGTGCTATCAGTTAAAGAAGAATAAATTCAACGAGTTTTTTAGGCATATAAAATGAGGTGTATTATAAAGGGTATGATTTTTGAAGCAGTTGGTCCCAGACCGAACACAAGTTTAACCCAGACCTAAGTTCCCTTTGTCCCAGATCGAAGGAAGGTCGGTCTGGGACCGACGATCAAAGCTATTTATAGAACTCAAAGATATATATTGAGCAGAAAACAATCCTTTTATGTTCTAGTTAATAAACCCCGCATTTTTCCTTAAATCCTTAAATTTAATTTTGAGTAAAATAATAGGAAAGGCTCTTTTATTTTTGCTTTTAATATAAGAATCCCTATTAAAGAAACATTCATCTTTCTTCTTTACAAGCGAAAAACTTCTTAACTTTGTATCTCTTTTGAAGAACAGAAATAAAACACAAAAATATGAATATCTCTTATAATTGGCTTAAAGAGTATGTTGACTTTTCATTATCACCCAATGAGTTGGCAAAAGTCTTGACTGCTGCCGGTTTGGAAGTTGAGGGTGTAGAGAAAGTAGAATCCATAAAAGGAGGACTTAATGGTTTAGTAATAGGAGAAGTCCTTACTTGTAAGAAACATTCTAATTCAGACCATTTACATGTAACAACCGTTAATGTGGGTCAAGATGAACCTTTGAAAATTGTTTGTGGTGCGCCTAATGTTGCTGCAGGACAAAAGGTGGTTGTGGCTACGGTAGGGAGTGTATTGTACAATGGGGATGAGGAATTTGAAATTAAAAAAGCAAAAATCCGTGGTGAGGAGTCTTATGGAATGATTTGCTCTGAAACAGAGATAGGAGTAGGAGAGAATGGTGAGGGCATTATTGTGTTGCCCGAAGATGTTCAAGTGGGAATGCCTGCTAAGGAATATTACCATGTAGAAGAGGATCACATACTTGAAATAGATATTACTCCAAATCGTGCAGATGCTTGCTCTCATTATGGAGTTGCGAGAGATGTTCTGGCTTGTTTGATACAACAAGGAGAAAAAGCAGAAATCAAAAAACCGAGCGTTGATTCTTTTCAGATAGATAATACTGAGTTGACTATTCCGGTGATTGTTGAGAATGGAGAAGCTTGTCCGCGTTATGCCGGAATTACGATGAAAGGTGTAGCGGTAAAGGAAAGCCCTGCTTGGTTAAAAAATAAGTTGCTTTTTATAGGATTACGTCCTATTAATAATGTGGTGGATGTTACTAATTACATCCTTCACGCATTTGGGCAGCCTTTACATTGTTTTGATGCAGATAAGATAATTGGGAATAAAGTAATAGTAAAAACATTACCTGAGAATACACCTTTTGTTACACTTGATGGGGTTGAACGTAAATTGTCAGCTAAAGATTTGATGATTTGTAATGAAAAAAATCCCATGTGTATAGCGGGAGTTTTTGGTGGCATAGATTCCGGTGCAACAGAAGAGACAACAAATATATTCCTTGAAAGTGCTTATTTTCATCCTACTTGGGTGCGAAAATCTGCACGACGTCACGGATTAAATACAGATGCTTCGTTCCGTTTTGAGAGAGGGATAGATCCTAACAATGTGATTTATTGCCTTAAATTGGCGGCCATAATGATAAAGGAATTGGCCGGAGGAACCATCTCGTCCGAAATAAAAGAGGTGTCTTCAAAATCATTCGATGATTTTAAGGTGACTTTGAATATTAATAAAATGAATGCTTTGATTGGGCAGGAAATTCCCTACAAAAATGTAAAAAGCATATTAAAAAGTCTGGAAATCAAGATAGAAGAAGAGACCGATTCAGAATTGAAATTAGCCGTACCTCAATATCGGGTCGATGTTCGCCGTGATGTTGATGTCATTGAAGATGTATTAAGGATATATGGCTATAATCAAATAGAGGTGGGTTTAACTTTGCATGCCAGCTTAACTCCTAAGAGTAATGCGGATATGTCAAAGAAAGTTCAGAATTTAGTATCTGAACAGTTAGTAGGTTGTGGGTTTAATGAAATAATGAATAATTCACTAACGCGTTCCACCTATTATGATTCATTAAAAGCTTATCCTGCAAAGAATTCAGTCCATTTATTGAATCCATTAAGTGCAGATCTTAATAGTTTGCGTCAAACGTTATTGTTTGGTGGATTATCCAGTATAGCCTACAATGTGCATCGTAAAAATGGCGATTTACGTTTTTTTGAGTTTGGTAATTGTTATTATTATACAGAAGAAAACAAAAAAGAAGGTCAGGCATTATCTCCCTATTCTGAGGATTTTCATTTGGGGTTATGGGTTACCGGTAAAAAAGTGTCGAACTCGTGGGCTCATCCGGATGAAGATAGTTCATTTTTTGAATTGAAAGCTTATGTTGAAGCTATTTTTGTTCGCTTGGGATTGAATGAAGGGGCGTGGAAAGTAGAAGCAGCAGATAATGATATTTATGCAACTGCATTGCAGTATGTATCCAAAGGAGATAAGGTGTTGGCAACATTAGGAATTATTTCTAAAAAAATAGCAGAGGAATTTGATTTGGAAAATGAAGTGTATTTTGCCGACATTCATTGGAATACCTTGCTTTATGCCACTCGTAAAGTGAAAGTGGAATTCAAGGAACTACCAAAATATCCAGCTGTAAAACGAGATTTAGCACTATTGGTGGATGCCTCTGTTTCATTTGAGCAAATTAAACAGATGGCATATAATACAGAGCGTAAATTACTAAAAGAGGTGTCTCTTTTTGATGTTTATGAAGGAAAGAATTTAGAACCCGGCAAAAAATCGTATGCTGTTAGTTTCTTATTACAAGACGAAACAAAAACATTAAACGATAAGATTATTGAAAAGGTGATGAACCGATTGATCGATGTTTACAAGAAACAATTGAATGCAAGCCTGCGATAATCTTTTGATTGATCAATTACATATTATAAAAATCCGTTATGGGAAGAGCATTTGAATATAGAAAAGCAAGAAAGCTTAAAAGATGGGGCAATATGGCTCGTACTTTCACACGAATAGGTAAAGAGATATCTATAGCCGTAAAGGAAGGTGGCCCTGACCCGGATACCAATTCGCGTTTACGTGTTATCATTGCTACTGCAAAACGTGAAAATATGCCTAAGGAAAATATTGAACGAGCCATTAAGAAGGCGATGGGCAAAGATCAAAAGCAGTATACTGAAATGAACTACGAGGGGTATGGTCCTCACGGAGTAGCTATTTACATAGAAACAGCTACAGATAATACAACACGAACGGTTGCTAATGTTCGTGCCATTTTTAACAAGTTTGATGGTTCGTTAGGTACCAGTGGCAGTTTGGATTTTTTGTTTGATCATAAGGTGATTTTCACTGTTACTAAAAAGGAGGGATTGGATGTTGAAGAGCTAATCCTTGAACTCATTGATTATGGTGTGGAAGATGAATATGAGGATGAAGAGAATGAAATTACGATTTATGCTCCATTCCAAGCATTTAATGCCATTCAGACACATCTTGAAGAGGAGGGTTATGAAATTCTTAGTTCAGAGTTTACGCGTATTCCCACTACCGAAAAAGAGGTTACTGATGAACAACGAGAAACCTTAGATAAGATGATTGAGAAGTTAGAAGAAGATGATGATGTTCAGAATGTATACACCAATATGAAGCCAAAATTAGAGGATGAATAAGGCGTGAAAGTTATAATCAACTGATATTAATATAGAGTATGAGTGAGGTATATCTAACTTATACTCTTTTTTATTTTAATTTGTTACTACTTATGGAACTTAATTCACATAATAAAAAGGAATATCCTCCAATGCATACTGCAGAGCATATCTTAAATGCTACAATGGTAAAAAAGTTTGGTTGTTCTCGTTCTTTTAATGCCCATATAGAACGTAAAAAAAGTAAGTGTGATTATCATTTGGACTCTGAACCCACATTTGAAGATATAAACGAAATAGAGAATCGGGTAAATCAAGTGATAAATCAGAAGTTACCTGTTACTTGTGAGTTGGTTCGGCGTAATGAAATTACTGATGGGGTGGACTTAAGTAAGTTGCCGGAAGATGCCGGTGTGATGTTACGCGTAGTGAAAGTGGGTGATTATGATATTTGTGCATGCATTGGAGATCACGTACAGAATACCTCTGAGATAGGAAAATTTAAGATTACTACTTATTCTTATAAGAATGGAGTCTTGCGAATCCGTTTTAAGTTGGAAAAATAGCAATTAAAAAGCCTTCTTTATGAGAAGGCTTTTTAAATTATATGGTTTAGTCTCATTTTATAAAATCGAAACTAAATTGTTCTTATGGAAATTTACTTATTCATTGCAGTTGAGATGGCAACAGCAACAGCAACTGTAGCACCCACCATTGGATTATTTCCCATTCCCAAGAAGCCCATCATTTCAACGTGAGCCGGAACAGAAGAAGAACCTGCAAATTGTGCGTCACTGTGCATGCGACCCATTGTGTCAGTCATTCCATATGAAGCTGGGCCGGCAGCCATATTATCCGGATGAAGAGTACGTCCTGTTCCACCACCCGAAGCTACAGAAAAATAATTCTTATTTAATTCTATGCATTCTTTCTTATAGGTACCTGCCACCGGATGTTGAAAACGAGTAGGGTTAGTAGAGTTGCCTGTAATGGAAACATCTACGCCTTCGTGGTGCATAATGGCAACACCTTCACGAACATCATCTGATCCATAGCATTTTACGTTGGCACGTTCACCTTTAGAGTAGGCTACCTCTTTTATAACTTTAAGTTCAGAAGTACCATAGTTGAATTCTGTTTCAACATAGGTAAACCCATTGATACGAGAAATGATTTGTGCAGCATCTTTACCTAATCCATTTAAGATAACGCGAAGAGGTTCTTTTCTAACCTTGTCTGCATTAGATGCAATTTTAATAGCTCCTTCAGCAGCAGCAAACGATTCGTGACCTGCCAAAAATGCAAAACATTTTGTTTCTTCACGTAATAAACGGGCTGCTAAGTTTCCATGCCCAATACCCACTTTACGATCATCTGCAACAGAACCGGAGATACAAAAAGCTTGTAAACCTAATCCAATGGCTTCTGCTGCTTCAGCTGCATTTTTACTGCCTTTTTTAATGGCTATGGCAGCACCGGCAACGTATGCCCATTTTGCATTTTCAAAACAGATGGGTTGGGTTTCTTCACATATTGTATAAGGATCAATACCTATGTTATCACATATGGATTTTGCCTCTTCGAGATCTTTAATTCCGTTCTCGTTCAGTACTTTATTGATTTTGTCAATTCGACGATTATAACTTTCAAATAATGCCATATTCTGTTTCCTCCTTTTATTCTTTACGTGGGTCAATGTGTTTAACTGCACCTTGCTCTTTAGTGTAGCGTCCGTAAGTTCCAGTAACCTTTTTTAATGCTTCGTTAGCATCGGTTCCCTTTTTTATCTCATCCATAAATCTGCCCATATGAACAAATTCATAGCCACAGATTTCATCGTTTTCATCTAAGGCAATTTGAGTAATATAGCCTTCAGCAGTTTCAAGATAGCGTGGACCTTTAGCTAAAGTGCCATATAAAGTGCCCACTTGACTACGGAATCCTTTACCTAAATCTTCTAATCCGGCACCAATCAATAATCCACCTTCAGAAAAAGCCGATTGTGTTCTTCCATAAGCAATTTGTAAGAATAATTCGCGCATTGCAGTGTTAATGGCATCGCAAACAAGGTCAGTATTCAATGCCTCTAATAGAGTTTTTCCGGGAAGGATTTCAGAAGCCATGGCTGCAGAATGAGTCATTCCGGAGCATCCTATGGTTTCAATAAGTGCTTCTTGTATGATTCCTTCTTTAACATTAAGCGTTAGTTTACAAGCTCCTTGTTGGGGAGCACACCAGCCTATGCCGTGTGTTAATCCTGAAATGTCAGTAATTTGTTTAGATTTTATCCACTTTCCTTCTTGAGGAATTGGAGCTGGCCCGTGATTGGGACCTTTTTTTACAACACACATGTGTTCCACTTCGTGAGAATAAGTCATAATTATAACTTTTTATCAATTAATAAAAATACGTAGTCTTTTTAGCTAAAGCCCTGCAAAGTTAGGTATTTATTTGCCAATTTAATGACTTATTACTCAACTTTTTGTGCTGATAAGCCAGATTAAATGCCTCTATTCAATTTATATTTAGAAAATGAGTTATTTTCTTGTTTAGCTTTCTAACAAATAGTAAGTTTACCCTTACTTTAAATATGTTTTATGTTTTTAGATTACCTTGAATAAGAAAAATAATGATAACAATAGAGAATAAAGACTTGGAGCAAGCAAAAAATGAAGGAATGGATGAGTTTCTTCAATTGCTGGTAGATGCATACATATATGTAATAGATAATCAGTTAGATCACAATAGTATGGATGCATTAAATGGAGAACAACATACATTATTAGCTTATAGTCTTTTTAGAGATGAAATAATGCAAGGAGGATTTTGTCAATTAATACAAAATGGATATGGTCCTTATATTTTTGATAATCCTTTTGCTAAAACCATGAGAACATGGGGAGTGCAAGATTTTTCTAAGTTAATTTATAAAGCAAAAAAAATCTATGATGAACATAAGCTGGATTTAGAGCAAGAACGCAACGATGATGAATTCATGGCTATGTATGTAGATTACGACATGTTCGATGATATTGAAGAGCAGTATTTTGAGATGGAAGAAGAAATAACCAATTTAATAGCTGAATATGTCGAAGAGAATATAAGTTTATTTGCAAAAATAGTTTAACTTTCTGTGCAGTATTTTTGTATTTTTTCATTTATACTTAATAGAGTCCTTTTAGCTTAAAAAACTTAGATGTTAAGTTAAAGGGTACAATATGTGAGAAATTATTATATTTGCAAACACTAAAAGAAATACTTTTATGAAAAGAATTCATTTAACTTCGTTAATTATACTGTTTTTGGCAGTATTTACTTTTTCCTCTTGTTTAGATTCGGAT
>CAZFXK010000044.1:0-18113 GCA_964522975.1 uncultured Bacteroides sp.
AATGGTATACTTTTGGAATGGAATAATGGTATACTTTTGGGTTAATATAAACATTCATCCTCAATCCTCTTTGATAACTTCTCTTTTTAAGCAAAAAAAAGATAATCAAAAAGATAATATTTTACAAAAAAACAATATCTTTGCAATGAATATGAAGTGGCGCAACTTATTATTTTAAAACGAAAAGCGTTTTAAATATTACCTTGTTCGTCAAATCTGCCAAATTTACAAAGTACAAGGGTAATAGCAACAAACGCTCCACGTCAATACGGCGTAGGGCTGTTGCTTTACTTGTACTTGGGTTTCGGTAGAAACTGACGAGCGGTAAAGTTTAACAGTTCCCACGTTTTTTTATTGTTAAATTTAATTCCGAACCTGGGGAATACGGAGGTGAGTTCATAGTTAAAGCAATTATGGGAAATGCAACATTTTTTTTAATTTAAACTATGATAATTTGAAAAATCTGATAATATGGGATATTCTTTAATTGCCAATTCCGGCATTCACATTGCTGCTTTTTCTTTAGATATTAATATCAAGGATAATTTTTCTTTATGGTTCCATGAATGGTATAATACTACGGATGGAGAGTGGATTTTAGATCTCGCACAAGAGATAAACACAGATTCCAACCGTTACTTTTACAAGAAAAAGGTTCTTTTTGAAAATGGTTTTCTTAAAGGGACCACCGGAAACAGAGACATAGATATTAATGCCTTGAACGATGAGGGGATCAAACCAATAATGATCGATGATCAGATGCAAGGCACTGGTGAGATTTTTAAAATGAGTTTTGCCGACAGAAATAACACTCTGTCAATGTTTGAAAATCATTGGTTGCCAATACCATATTTTTTCAAACGAAGCGAAAAAAGGTTCAAATTCGGGCCATTGAATTGGAGCCGTTTTAAATTGATTCCAATTGACTCTAAGGATGAAACGATTAAACGTTATAAAGTTTTGTTAGCGTTTGATACAAGAACCGGAGAGGCTGAAAACAAATATGATGAATGTCCGGTTTTCCCAGATCAATATGTCACAGATATGAAATTCGATGTCTGTAAACAAGAATTCTTGCTAATGGACTACTGTTCGCCTACAAAAGAATGGGAATACATAAACAATTATATATTCAAATTGGCACATCCCGAATTGAGTAGTGTTGGGAAAATAAAGAAAGGGCATAAATTAAACTATGTAGCATCATTCTTTTTGCTGATTAATTACATTGCTAAAAATGATATATTTCCTCAAGTAAAGTTGTACAAGGACTATGATGTTGTGGTAAAAGATGTTGATATGGTGATAGATATAGGTAATTCCAGAACAACAGCCTTACTAGTAGAAGACAACAGCAATTTCAACCAGCTCAACCAGCTTCAACTAATTGACTATACATCGATAAACGATATTTCGGCTGACCCCTCTGACATAACAACTTATCAGGAACCATTTGATATGAGGCTTGCCTTTCGCAAAGTTGATTTTGGGTTGTTTGGCATTCAAGGCAGCAAACAATTTGTATATCCTAGTTTTGTGAGGTTGGGAAAAGAGGCAAACTCATTGATTCACAAAGCTACAGAGACCAATGTAAATCAAGAGAATTTATCCACGCTTTCCAGTCCAAAAAGATACCTATGGGATGTTAGGAGGAGTAAAGAGGAGTGGAAATTCATCATTTTAGATGGGGAGCAAGATAACCATATACTGAATATTCCGGGCCTCAGCGAGCATCTTCAAAGCGATGGGCAGGTGGCAAACAATGCATCAGGAGGTCAATCTTATCATTATTCGAAAAGCAGTTTGATGACATTCGCATTTTTAGAGATGCTGGTACAGGCACAAACTCAAATAAACAGCCATAAGTATAGAACCGACAGAGGTGATGAAAATATGCTGCGTAAAGTGAGAAGAATTATTGTTACCTGCCCCACTGCCATGTCGAGGATTGAACGCGAATCTTTAGTCAAATGTGCAGATAGTGCTGTCAAACTACTTAATCTATTCAACGGATCCAATCGTAAAATAGATATAATACCTCAAGCTCCTTCATTTAGAGATAGTGAAAATAGATGGTACTTTGATGAAGCCACATGCTCTCAATTGGTTTATATGTATGGAGAGGTAGGTTATAAATATAAAGGGTCTAGTCAGGAGTTTTTTAATTTATACGGCAAAAGCGATAAGGATGAAGGGCAACCGGAACTCACTATTGGTTCGTTAGATATTGGAGCAGGCACGTCTGATTTAATGATTAGCAAATACTCTTATACGAAAGGTGATGTCACCACAATCATTCCTGACCCCCTGTTCTATGATAGCTTTTACTACGCCGGGGACGAAATGTTGAATGATTTAGTCAAAAAAGTGATGTTCTTCTCTCCCAATAGTGCGTTCCGAAAGATGATGAAGGACAAATCGGAGACTGAATATCGACAGATTTTGAGAAACTTCTTTGGACCTGATTATACAGGTCAGACAATCTCAGACCGTAATTTGCGACGAGACTTCAATATGCAATATTCAGTGCCATTGATGTATTATTTTCTGGAGCTATTATCTAATAAGGCAAAAGATTGCAATGTGTGGTATGCAGATGTGTTTACTGAATCGCCCCCTAATGAGAGAGTCAGGTCGGGGTTTAAAAGTTTCTTCGGCTTTGAGCTGGAAGACTTGGAGTGGGAATATAATGAGGAGTATGTTTCTGATGTCGTTACTAAATCATTAGAGCCGCTATTAAAAAAGATTGCCACTATCATGCACTCATACAGGTGCGATATAGTTCTTTTATCTGGTCGCCCCTCTTCGTTAGCTCCCATACGTAATATATTTTTAAAATATTATTCTGTTTCTCCCAACAGGCTAATATTACTGAACAACTATTTTGTGGGTCATTGGTATCCATTTAGCAATAACACAGGATATATAGCAAATGCCAAAACCATTGTGGCAATGGGAGCATTAATTAGTTATTATGCTACTTCTCTGGGTAATCTTGACAGGTTTGTAATCGACACATCGAAATTGGATCAGAACTTAACATCGGTTGTAAACTATATTGAAGCTACCAGAGAAGGAGATCCGATTGAATATCTCATTACACCCGATAAATCGTGGGGAGAGCTTATGGTTAGTTCTTTGCCTACGAGATTAAATGTCCGGCAGATTGGCATAGCCTCATATCCATCAAGAAAACTATATGTCATTGATTTCAATAGTTACAAAATAAGTGAACGCATTAGGTTGCAACATATAAAAAATGGCGCTCCGATTAACGATAGCCAACTTTTAGCTAAAACTAAAGAAATAACAGAAGGTTTGAGACTTAGAATGCCATTTTATCTAACAATACAAAGGGATGAAAATGATAAGGAGAAATTAACAATAACTTCTATAAGGGATAAAGACAATAATGACCTAGCCGACAATAACATTGAAATCAATATTCAAAGCTTGAGTGCCGACAACAATTATTGGTTAGATACGGGAGCTTTTGAAATTCAATAAGACATAATTTATGATACAGGATATTAATTCTCAGATAGCCATCATTAATCGTTCGATAGCATGGGCTGCAAAATATGGTAAAGATACTTTCCCGACGGAAGAACTGAAGGAACTTAGACGTAAACTTAGGAGAATAGCAGATTCGATAAATGAAAATTGTTCAGCAGCTGCATACGGCGAAAGCCAAGTAGGGAAATCATACCTGATGAGCAGTTTGCTGTCCACTCCTAACTCGCCATTCGTCATAACCAATGATGGGAAAGAATATAGTTTTATTGACGATCTTAATCCTAGCGGAGGCAATATATCAAAAACAGAATCAACAGGAGTAATCACAAGGTTTACAATCAATAATAAGAATGAGCGCATGAAAGACTTTGTGAAAATCACAAACCTTTCTGTTGCCGATATATTGATGCTTTTGTTAGATTCCTATTATAACGACCTAAAAATTGATACGAATAACATTCTTAAGTATGATGAAATTAACAAAGAGCTTCATTCGTTGCAATATTTGTGGGCAGGCAAAACATCAGCTGTTCAGGAAGTTCTAACTGAAGATGATGTAAAAGATATATGCGATTATATTTCTGATGTTTTAGGTAGCAATGCGATTGGTATTCAGCATTCTGATTTTAGAAAAATAATATCATCAAAAATACAGTATATTCATAGCGATCACTGGGATAAGGTTTTTTGCCTTTTATGGAATAAGAATCAGGAGCTAAGCAGACTTTTTACAATACTTATTAATGAGTTCAAGAAACTTGAGTTTAGAACGGAAGTTTATGTTCCATTTGATGCTGTTCTAAGAGAAAAGGGGACGCTGTTAAAAATAGAATGGTTAGACTCAGTATGCGGAGTACTAAGTGAAAATCTTACAGACGAATTATATACCGATGTCTATTGCCCGGATGGAAAACTGTTAGCACAGTCTTTTGATAAATCGTCATTATCTGCAATGATTGCAGAATTAACATTTGTGCTGCCTAATGAAATTGCGAATGAGCGGAAATTCCTAAAGAAAATTGATTTGCTGGATTTCCCCGGTGCCCGTTCTCGCGAGAAGTTTAAAGAGCAGGAAATTCATAATGTATTGCCAACTATTTTAAGAAGAGGCAAAGTAGCCTATCTCTTTAATAAATATGCACGCTCGCTAAAGATTAGCTCTGTTTTGTTTTGTCACCACAATGACCAAAAGAATGAACCGACCATAGGAGACATAATCAACACTTGGATTGAAAATAATATTGGTAGAACACCCAATGAGCGAGCCGATAACTTGGTGCGCACGAATGGTGTTTCTCCTATGTTTTTTATTGCCACAAAATTTAATATTGAGCTTGAGAGAACAAAAAATGATACGATTCACAATGTTGATGCATTAAATGAGCACTGGAAACGTTTTAAAACTGTTATTCCCGAGATTATTAAACCATCTACGTGGTTCAACAACTGGGTAACAACTGGCGGTATTTTTCGCTCTGAGGCTTATCAGAACGTTTATCTGTTGAGAGATTTCTATTGGTCGTGGAAAAATCAGGTCTTTGATGGATATAGCGATGGAGAAATTAAATCTCCCGAATTGTCTATTCATCAATATGAAGATTATCCTGATTATTTTAAGAATCTTCGAGAGAGCTTTTTGCAAAACAGTTTTGTTCAGACACATTTTGCCAATCCTGAAGAGTCGTGGAATGAAGTTGCTACAGTAAACAGTGATGGCTCAAAAGCCATTATCAGGGATTTGGATGCAATATCAAATGTACTTGATACGGCAAGAAAAGAAAAATATCTGATTGAGATTAAAAAAATAAGAGACGAAATTGTATCTAAGCTGAATGTCTATTATGAGCCAGAGGACAAAGAGCAAAATAATATTAGAACAAGGACTATTGTTGGGAATATCAGGCGAACCCTAGATTTAAGCATAGGTACAAGACCTGAGACCTTCGGTATGATTATTGATCAAATAATGTTGCCCGTAGGAGATTTGCGTAAGATTGCATATGATATAATCGTTTTAAAGACTGAGACGCCGGAGGATTTTAATGAGATTACGCTAATTAGAACAATAACAGGTATTAATCCAAATGATGACAAAGAGCTTAATATTCAGAGACTTTGCAATTATTATGCTTGTGAGATAGCAGTTTTGGAAGCTGATTTTGGGAAGAAAGGTTTTACGATTGATGATGTCATTTCAAACGAATATAACGTTGCCACCACGGTTGCTGATGTAGTGTCTAATCATATTTTAGAATATTGGACATCATATATAAACAAGCAGGTTAAAGGACTTGAGAAATATTTGCCCCATCCGGATGAGGTTGCTTTTATGCTTCAAACGCTATGCAAGCAACTGGGGGTAGGCAAGATAATATCCAATAAGATCAACACATATTCAAAAATATTCTCCGATGATGATCTCCCGAATGCGATAGCCGATTTCGCATCGCTTACATTAAACAATTTTGTTAGTACCGTCGGTCGTAAATATATGAGTGATAGCGACCTTGAAGTAATACGTAAAAAAGCTGACTCATGTAATCTATCTATCAATTTATCGCCTGGAGCAATAGATATTTCACAAAAACAAATTGATGTACTGGATGCTTTACAAGCGTTTGACGATGCCTCTGACCTAACATCGGTTAGTATCGAAACACTCATGAAACTTCCTTTTTGGGAAAATTTCACAAGATGGAAGGACCTGTTGGTTGTAGGGTTACTCTATTCATCAGATATTTCACATAGTGATCCGGTAGCAAATGAGACGATTAAAAATATCATCGAAGAGTGCAATACTTTGTATAAATAACTAAGACATGGAAAGGGTTACGTTTTATAATAAAAGAATGCTTTGCTATACAGAGGTTGCGGATTTTACCGATTATCAAGGTATTGGTTCAGACCCTATGTATCGAAGATATGATAGTGTGTATAGTGTAGTGAAGAACAATATCGACGAGAAGTATCAATCTCTATTAGCTGCGTCATACTATGACTATGAAGAAGGTGTTATTAGATGGTATGTTGATGAGTGGACTGATACTCCGGTATGCTTTACTGAACTGAAAGATTCGGAAAAAGAGAAATATGCTCAGATAAAAGAAGAAACGCTTCTGCACTACAAACAGAAGATAGAACAGTTGAACGCTGAAGAATTTGCTATTTTGTCGGGTGCATTGAAGCATATCAATGATGAATTCATATATTGTTATGATAATAAGATAACAGTTGTGGCCTGGGGCATGCGTCCTGATACATCCAAACACCTTGTCTCCGGTTCTTGGATTAAAGGATTAAAGATTGAAGAAAAATTTACTATAACCTTCGATGCGGGAAGCTATGGAAAATTGACGCAGCCAATTGGAAAAGTTATCAACCGAAAGAAAGGGTATAAGCTAACATCTAAAGATATTCCGGATATTGATGCTGATGAAGGTTTTTTATTTGCCGGCTGGTCGCCAGAAGTCTTAGGACTTGAAGTAGTGGAGGATTGCGTCATTACTGCATTATATGATGAAGTACAGGGATCTTCTATCTCTCAACCTATAGAAAGCGATGTTATATTCATTGATGAGGATGAGCCAGATAGTGATGAATATGAACCAGAGGATAATAAGATTTTTACTCCGCAACATGAAGAAAAAGTACCTTGGTATAAAAGGGCGTGGTTGTGGCTTACAGGTTCGGGATGTCTGAAATGGATACTGTGGGCGATATTATTTGTGTTGCTACTTTTGCTTTTGTCACACTTGTTTAGAGGGTGTGGAGGCTCTGACCATTCTGATAGAGACAGATTTGGTGATCGGGTATTGGATGATGATACATTTGCTCCTATTGAGAGGATATACGGAGATGATGGATTAGAGCGAGACAATAACGGCACGATTGGTAGCATAATTGATGAAGAAGGCAATCTCCCTGGAAGAGGTGTTGTAGCTCCAATTATCGGTGAAGGCGGCGAAGCACCTGTTGTAATTAATAATGAGGATGCTCCAGATGTTATCGGCAACCGTTTGAATATCTTTTTTGAGAACGAAGATTCAGACTTGAACCAATGGGCTATTGACTTTAAAAGCGTCTATCCTTCCGAAGATTATCAGATTATTGGATATGATGAAAATGTCCGCTTGATTCAAATACAAATTCCGGAGAGTCAGCGCAACAGGGTAAGAGAAGAAATAAATGCTAAGATTCCAAATCACGAGTTCTTTGTTTTTGATGAATCTATCATGATACTTAACGGCACAATTAGTGAAAATCAAAATAGCTCGAATAATGGTTGGCACCTTAGGGCGACAAATGTAAGGTCGGCATGGGGTATAACAAAGGGGACTCCTGAAGTTGTTGTTGCCATTGTGGATGATGGCATTGATTTCAAACATAAAATGTTAGAGGGCAGATTCTATAAAGCTTACAACGTCTTTACGCAGAATAGAACATTGGGACTTGGCGAAGGGCATGGCACTCATGTAGCTGGATTAGCCGTTGGAAGTGAAGAATTTTATGAACAAGGAGCTGCAGGCGTTGCCCCCAAATG
Organism: uncultured Bacteroides sp.; assembly: GCA_964522975.1. Taxonomy (GTDB): domain Bacteria; phylum Bacteroidota; class Bacteroidia; order Bacteroidales; family Bacteroidaceae; genus Bacteroides_E. The sequence continues at coordinate 8,057 of CAZFXK010000044.1, forward strand.
CAGGATTATGCCCATTCAAGTTTTTGATAATGGAATTTCTACCTTTTCTTCTATTGCAAGCGGCATAATGTATGCGATACATAATGGTGCAGATGTCGTGAATGTTTCTATTGGTCCTAGTTTTGTAGGAATGGATCTTCTTCCTATATCTGCACAGCAAATAATAGCAGAAAATCTTTTCAAAAATGAAGAGAGGGTATTTCGGCACATCATCAAAACTGCAAATAGCAAGAATGTGATTTTAGTTTTTGCTGCCGGCAATGACAATATAATGGCAGCAGTTTTACCAGGACTTAGAGACGCAGAGAAATCAGTAAATGTTGCCGCCGTAACTCTTGATTTTACGGCAAGCGACTTTACTAATTATTCTATAGGTACCAATATTTCGGCACCAGGAGTAAACATTTATAGTTCTTATCCAAACAACTCATTCGAGGTGTCTGATGGCACCAGTATGGCTGCGCCAATAGTAAGCGGAGCAATTGCATTGATGAGATCGATTAAACCCGATTTAACTGTTGAGCAGGCCATTGGCGTACTGCAAATTACTGGTAGGGAAATCAAAGAATTCGTTCCTCCTATGCTGCTTATAGACAAAGCTCTTGAGGCTGTTAAAGAGGGGAGCATATTCGGCAGTCCAATATTTAGTGATACGAATGAAACCAGCCCTGTTGAGGACAATCTTTCGGATGATTACAACTTATTGGATAATATGTTAGAACAGTTGCGGGCTCAAAGGGATGCCATAGACAAAAAGATAAAAGAATTAGAACAAAAAATGCAATAATAGGATATGAGCAAAAATAATTATTCCTGGAATGAGACGTTAAAGTTTTCTTGGGGACACATCATTGCCTTCATAGCACTAATTTTTATTAGTTATATTGCCTATATGGGCGACTTTTATATGAACGGAGGCAATTTCGATTTGTCTGCATTGAAAGTGCTCCTAATCGCCATAGGCTTGCTTACTACGTTTATAGGTGCTCAGATATACAAAGGAGCAGATAAAAAATTTGACCGCTCTATTAAAATTGAGCGTCTGTTGATATGTCTGTCTCTCATTGTATTTATATTAGCAATGATTCCATACAACCATTTCTGGAATGTGCATGATCGGCGCGAACAGATAGAAACAAAGTTCAACTCTGCAATTATGCAATCAAGACAGATGTTTGGTGATTATGATGCTTATGCTAAGAACAGAATAGAATCATACCAGCAAGCGTTGGAAATTGATGACTATGATGATATACAGAAAAATACATATATCCGCACGTTAGAGCTTCAGCTTTCGTCGGGCAACTACGATAATTTAAAAAATGAAGCAATAAAGTGGATTGATGATTCAAATCAAGGAGTAAGCGTATGGAATGCGTTTCTTGTAGGCAATGTGGAGGAGATTGCAGATGCAATAAATACTTGGGGGCAAACTCTTAGCAATTATTCCGCGCCAATTTTGAGCAATGAAAGAGTTGCCGGCAATCAGGTTAATGCTTTTTCGGCAGAAAACGAGTCCATGAACTTCGCTATTTCTGAATTGACATCTCTAATTTCCATTTATAAGAAAAAGGGTGGTGTTAATCTAATTACAATTGCTACAGCGATTGTTTTGTTTCTAATGCTTTTGTTCCCATATATCTTGCAGACAAGAAATACAAAAGCCAATGGGCTGTACTCTTTGTTGCCTAAGAGGGAAGAAGAAGAAAGTACTTCGCCCAAACCCCGAAGTGATATAAAGGAAAATTATACATCTTCCAACGATGATGATATATATAGCGGAACATTTTAATTGGTATGCCGCAATATGATAAATAAGAAAGAATTACTTAAGGATATACGAAATTACAGCCCGGAGCAAATAGCAATGGCTGTCCGCAACGGAGAGGTTTCTATGTATGAATTAATAAAAGAGACTGGAGGAGCTTTTACTCCTTTATTGAAGATGCAGGTAAATGAGATTATTGCACGCCCTATTCAGACAGAGCATGAAGAAATTACCAATCCAATAGAAGCATCTCATTTTGATATTGAGGAAGATGTTTCGTTTGAGATGAATTATACAGATGATTTGAGCATTGAAACAGTGTCCTTAGATTTAGAGGAAACAGAAGTAATAGCGCAAAACGACAATATCGCTACTTCTATAGATAATAATCAAGGTATGTTTAGTAGGCCATTCTCATTTCGAGGGAGGATACGACGAACAGAGTATGGACTAACAATCATAATCGGCTCTCTTATTAATACTGTCTTGGGAGCAATGATCGGTGGTGCTGAAGTTGATTCTTCTGGCGGATCAGAAGGCATTTTAGTAATCTCTTTTATATTATTGGTGCCTTATCTATGGTTTATTTGGGCTCAAGGAGCAAAAAGGTGCCATGATCTAGGGAATTCTGGTTTTTTTCAGTTGATACCACTTTATGGCATATGGATGCTTTTTGAAAAGGGAGATCCAGAGATTAACGAGTATGGGAACAGTCCTAAATAATTAATATGAACAAGCAAAAGATATTTGACAATGTAGCAGAGTATTCGGCAGAGCAACTCGCCGGATACATTCAAGAAGGTGGTATAACTTTCGATGAAATAGTTCAAAACACAGATGGTGAGTTTGATGCTGAGAAAAGGAAAGAGGTAAAATACTTGCTAAAAAACGGTGACTCTGACGGCTGGGAAAAAGCAAAGCAAGCGAGAACGGTTGATGCCGTTCAAAGCTATTTGGACAAGTTCCCTGACGGACAATATAGAGAGCAGGCCCGTTCTTTAAAAGAAAATCTGACAGAAGAAATAGAGGAAGACAAATTAAAGTCCGCAGCAGATGCAGAGTGGACTAAAGTCGACAAAAACAATCTGAACTCATTGCGTTCATTTATTGTGTCGTATCCTGACAGTAGATTTATTAATGAAGCAAATAGACTAATTAATAGCATATTACTGGATGAAATTATGGAAGTTAATGTGGAAACTCTTGTGAGCCAGATTCGTCAGATTGAGACGCAAAAATTTACCATTATTCAAAAAGATGCTGAAATTATTAGTACTATAGAACGATTTCTTAACGAAAATAAGATCGAAAAGGCTGATTTATTGGGGAAGATTAAGGAAGACCCTAATCTCTTAAGTGCAGGAGTAGTAAAACGATTGATAGATTCGGGAACGATTACTCCGAATGATTTAGTCGGTATTGGTATCAATAAACTATTCATACAAAGAATGCTTAATGGAGAAAGTGTACAAAGTTTACCAACAGCTAAAAAAATTGACAGAATACACAAACTATCAACAGAAATCTATTTTTGGGGTATTCCCTCTTCAGGGAAAAGTAGTGCATTGGGTGCGATATTAAGTGTGGCTGGCAGTGGACGCATAGCAAAATCGATTGCTCCCGATGTTGCTTCACAAGGATATGGCTATATGACAAAATTGATGAATTTGTTTCACGATGATGAGGTTGGCACTCTTATGGGAAGTACAGAAGTTGTTGATTTTTATGAGATGGGATTTGATTTGTATGATAATGGAGGGAGAATACATCCCATCACCAGCATCGATATGGCAGGCGAGTTAATGCGCTGTATGTATAAGGCAAATGCTGGAGATGAGATGAATAAAATAGAGCTCTCCATGCTTGACACCCTAACAAATGTGCTTATCGATAATCGGTCGGCAAACCGTAAAATGCACTTTTTCGTGATTGAATATGGTGCGGAGGATAGGCTGTATGAAGGGCTTCCTCAAAAGACGTATCTTGATGGAGTCGTATCCTATATACAAAATACAGGGATATTCAAAAAAGATACTGATGCAATTTATATCATGATATCAAAGGCCGATAAAGTAAAGAATGCTACGACAGATACATTCGGTAAATATATTAACGATAAGTATCTGGGTTTTTATAATGGTCTTGAGCAGATATGCAAAGATAATGAAATAAATAAGGGGCGTGTGGAAAAAATTGCATTTTCACTTGGAGAAGTATGCTTTCAGAATTATTGTAAATTCGATTCAAAAGCGGCAGATAATGTTGTAAAGATTATTCTCGAACGCTCTGCAAGTTATAAGAGAGGTAAGCTTGGGAAGTTGCAAAAAACCTTTAGAGGATAACATTATGAAATTAGGACTAATAATTAAAGTTACCAACGATGGTGAGCGTGAAGCATTCTCTCTCAATAAAAATGCTGCATTGAGGAATTATGCTTCCGATATTCGTGGATCAATAAAACAACTAAATAATTTTGATGGAACTTCGAGAGTTGTTTATTTATTACGGTTTTTAGGTAAGGAAGGAGTTTTAATTTGTATTGTCGAGGCGAGACCGCAAGGTAGTGGAAGGCCATCGGACAATACTGCCGCATGGATTCACATCCCTACTGAAATGGATATTTCGGGTGAAGAAATAGTCATTATTATGGAGAAAGTTAAAAATGCAATTTCTCCTTATGGAAAATTCGACGATTTGACTAGTGTGTTTAGTAAAGAATATCCAGAGAAAAAAGTTCCATCTTCTGCCCTATCTTCCATTAAGTCTAAAGATGAAGGAGGGTTTGCTGCACGCTATTATGGAAAAGGGACAGATTGTACTCTGCAAGAATTATTGGGTAGGTATATTGCACAGAAAGAGTATAATAAATATAAGGGGATTTTTCTTTTGGATAAGTCTTCTGAAATATCTTTGATTACTAGTACTGATAATAAGATTCTGAATTCCACATTAAAATCCGTGTGTATTATACAACCTCCCAAAGAAAACATGGGATTTCGTGCTTATATAAGAACTCCCAATACTTTGTTTGATAAACCAATTGAGGTGTTTGATGGAACTAAAGTAACTGTACTCTGGAAGAAGGATGGCTTTAGCGATATCAAAAAGGAATTTATTGTTTCGCATAAAAATGAGGGCAAGAGTTTGGTGGGTTATGAAATAGAAGAAAAAGATATCAAACGCATTATATATCGTAAATGGTTTAATGTAGTCATCGCAACAAATAACATTCCAATCAAAAATGCTAAAATCTATATCAACGATATGCCTCTTGAGAAAGATGAATTGAAAATGTATGAAAGTGATTTTTCTAAGGGTGTGACGGTAAAGGTTACAAAAGAAGGTTATGAAGATTACAAAGAAGATAACGTAAAATTAGAGAATGGAAAGACTTTTAGATTAAAGGAACTTGTTCATACAAAAAAATATATACTTCCTGCGAAAGAAGGTAAAGGATTAGTGCAGGATGCTGAAATTATTATAGAGACAAGAGGGGTTGATAATGGGATGCCTCTTAAGGGATATTCTTTAGTTCATAGAGACCTGAAATATGATAGTGATCTCAAGTTGAAAATAAAATACTTCCTTCTTGGCATTTTATCGATGCTTGCAATATGGGGACTTTATGAGGGGTGTAAGGCTGTAGGTAGTTATATGGAAGATCGTAAAATAAGCTTTGCTTGGCCTCCAATCCAAAAGATAGAAAAAACACTAGCTCATACGCCAGAAGACTCTATAAGAGTTACTGCGATTGCTTATCTGGACGACAATCCTGTTTGGGAAAAGGATAGATTGGAAGATTATCAGCTAACTGGTTTATATGATGATTTGAATGGATTCGAGTTTGATAAATTAAAAGACGAATGGGCGAGCAAATTGAACGGTAGTAAAGAATTCGGAAAAATAATCAATGTAATCGAGGAAAGGAGTTTGGGCAGTAGTGATACTTTAAATGGTACATTCAATCCGGATAGCGTCCAGAGAATAACAATCAGCAGTTACATCGACAAGATTTATCAAGAGGCTGATGAACTCTTACCGACACAATTAAATGAACCGGAGTCAAGTAAGAAAACTGATACAATCACAGATGATAGTAATAAAGACAATCCAATAGTAGAACCTAAAACGGAGTCATCCAAACAATCAAGAAAAAATAGAGGAGTTCCTGAACTACAAAATAGAAAATAATATGAGAGTAGTTGTAAAAATACTGATTTTACTGGTAGCTGTAATTCTTGCAGTAGGTGGTATTATGATATATGCCAAGACAAAAGTAGAACCCCCGGTTGCGTTGGAAACGGTTGATCAATTCGCCGATGATTTAGAAAAAAGTAATCTGGCAATTATCCAAGGTGAAGATATAGTTGAAATAAACTATAATTACAGCTCAGCAATAGAAAAGATTAACATATTTCAACTAGAGAACAAGATCGACCCTACTACTGCAGATATAAGTCTTGAAAATGTAGCTGCTAGTTTTGCTTCATTATTCATGCAATTCTGTTATGAGGAATTTGAGTGGGCTTCATGTGGTTCTGAAAATCATGAGTGGATGTTATATCGCATTCAAGAACTGAATAATCATAGGAGAACTGATGGGGCTAAAGTATTGCATAATTCCACTTCGGATTCTTTAGAACATGTGAGCGAGATTATCGCAAACTATAAACAAGCTTACATTATCAGCCGGAAGAATAAATTCACTAACTTATCTGATGCAAGAACAACAATAAATCAGGCTGAAAGATACGCTAATGACAGATATTTATCTAATTGTTCGGATTTAGTAAGTGCTTTAAATTCCGTGAAAGGAAATATTGCGAAGTCCCATTACGATTATGTCTCTTCTCAAGTTGACGAATTGTCTCAATATCGTTTTTTAGGTGAACAATTTTATCTAAATACGCTGATGCCGCAAGTAAGGCAAGCTGTGACTGAATATGACAGAGAGGCTGCGGCTTTGTATGGCACAAAGAGTGGTGTTGATTTATTATGGAATCGACTTCGTGATTATGACAACCAGGCAAGAACACATTATCAAACTCGAAATTAAGTTCAATGAATGAATAATATGATTAAATAAACACCAAAACAGTAGAAGAACTATGCGAAAAAATAAATTATTTATAGCACTCATTGCACTTTCTCTTATTGGAATTGGCACTATTGATAGTAAAGCGCAAAATCCACAAGGGAATCGCAATTTACAACAACAAATAAATGCCGAAAAACAGCGAATGGAAAAGGAAAACTACGACAGGGCTTGCCAGAAAGGAACTTTAGATGCATATAATGAATATCTTAAAATGTATCCTCAAGGTAGGTATGTGTCTGATATTAATAACCGGATAACAGATCATGCTCTTTGGAATAAAGCTAAATCTGCAAATACAATCGATGCTTATAACAATTATATTAGAAACTCTAAATTCAATTTTTATAACGCTCAAGCGAATGAGGCAATATTAGAACTCCGTTCAATATCTGAATGGCAGACGGTTAAGAATAGTGACAATATTAGAGATGTGGAGTCTTTTATGCAAGTGTTCCCGGAATCATCTTTAGTGTCCGTTGCTGAAAAAAGGATTCATGAACTCCGAGCAGTTGCTGCTTATAAAGCAGGGGACTATATAGAGGCTTACAATGAATTTAACAAGATTGGAGGGAGAAATAGTATTGATGCGGCTAACCGAGAGTTCTATGACAAAAGTGTGGAATATAACGAATACCAAGCTTTAAGTAGTAATTCAAGTCAGCTGACTCTGCTTTCTTTTATGACTAAATATCCCATGAGTCAATATTATGACAGTGTGTCAAATATGATGGCTTTAGCAAAAGCTAGAAATTTAAATTTGAATTCCAAAGAAGATTCATTTAATGAGGCTCTCAGTTATGCTAGAGATAAACAAACTCGTGAGACTGTTCAAGGTTACATTGATCAATCTAAGAAGAGTTATTCGGACTTTCAAAAACAACAAAGAAGAACTCGCATTAGATCAGATGGTGGAATAATTAATTGGGGGTTTGAAATAGCAGATGTAGGCGCTTATCCCGGCGAAGACGACAGTGATGTAGTTTGGTACTATAATGTTGGGCTTGGCATGAAAGTTGGAAATTATAGATCACCAGCCCAATTTGAAATAGGCGCTAAACCTGGTATTATGTTTTATACTCTCCAGTATGGTGATGAAACAGAAAGTGTATTTCATTTACCACTTTATGCAAAACTGAAAATAAATCTGATGGATGTGGGTTATAACTCTAAATTATATGTTAATGCTACAGGATATTACAATGCTGTGAAAGAAGATTTTTTAGAGAGTGATTTTGCTATTGCCGGAGGTTTAGGATTGGCATGGCGTCATTTTGATTGGTCAGTTTATTATAAAAATGATATTGGAAGTAAATATGAACAAAAAAAATATGGTTTCATTGGGACATCACTCGGCATTTATTTCTAAGGATATTTTATGTAGAAATCAACAAAATATAATAGTCAGTTTTATCAATCTCTAACTTTTGATTTAAAAATGAAATCAATTAAACTATTTACTTTAATCGCATTAACAGCATTTTTCGCTGCTTGCACAAATAAATCAACAAGTCCTCAGACTATCGTTTCAGAAAAGAAAATTGTGCAGATATTAGTTGAAGCTAATATAGGCGAAGTTAAAGAAACGTACAGTTATACGTTGAAACACGATGAAAAGGGGCGTATCACAAAGGCTGTGCCCGACCATCCGGAAATTTTTGGTTTTGTTGGTTTTGAATACGGTACAAATACTTTAGGCTTAAATATTGGGGAGAGCGTAATCCTTACTTCTTTGCTGAATGAAGACGGATATATCATTTCATCGGAGGGAGATGCATACCCATTTATAATGGAAGAATTCTCAATAGGACATATGGTTTATAATGACAAAGGGCAATTGGAAACGATTGGACACCCAGATTATGGTGTAGAAATAGGTTTTCTGTGGAAAGGAGACAACATGGTGCGAATGGAGTCTGAAGCAGAGCATATTGACTTTACTTATACTCAGCTCGAGAACAAAAACAATTTCGGACTCCTGCTAAGAATAGATGAAATGAATCGTAAGTTGGTTTTTCCATTCTATTCGCTATTAGGGAAACCTACCAAGCATTTACCGGAAACTATAGGGGATGATGAAGGTAATGTCACTTTTCAATATAAATTGGATGATAACGGATATATTGAAGAAATGGCCATGGTGGTATATCAAGATGGCACGATTTCGAGCTATGAACTGGGTCGTTATAAATTTGTGTATGAGTAAATATCCAGAGGTAAAAGAAGAAAACATAAGTGTTAATAACTACATTGAAACACTTCTTATTGAAGCCATATACAGGGAACCTAATGAAGAGACTTTGGCAGCTATGAGAGAAGCGGAAAGCAGGGATGATTATAAAATGAAATTTCTTAAAGCAAAACACCGTTATTCCTTAAAGCAAAACACCGTTATTTCTTTAAGTTGTGCTATATTTGCAGTCAAGTATTGCTTTATCATCTACAAAAAGAAGGAAATATGAATTTAAGTGAAACTTATTTGCCTCGTGTTTCTGATACAATCCTAAGCAGACATTTAGCATCGAAGATCTTGCCTTTGCAATTTGCAGGGGCGGGTGGTCGGCTACGATATCAATGCCTAAAGAGTTTGCATTAGATACATAAGTAAATTATATCGAATGATATGCAGACAAATGATTTATCTTTGTCTTCGCCTACTTTAGACGTTTATCTGAATGCTTTGAGAAGAATTTTTGTTATTGAAGATCAGCCTGCATGGTCTCCCGCATTACGATCAAGAACTGCCATAAGAACATCATCCAAAAGACATTTCGTAGACCCCTCTATTGCTACTGCGGTTATGGGAACCAGCCCCGCAGGAATTCTAAAGGATTTCAACACTTTTGGCTTTCTGTTTGAATCGATGTGCACCCGCGATTTAAGAATTTACTCTGAAGCCAATGGCGGCAAAGTGTTTCATTATCGCGACAGATACGAGGTTGAGTCGGACATTATTGTTTCTCTGCGAGATGGCAGATGGGACAGCCATCTTTTATGATGGTCCTTACAGGCGGTGAATTTGCATATAAACGCAAAGACGGCGTGCTGATTGTCCCGATTGGCCGCCTTAGGGATTAAGCAATATGAAATAAAACCATATTAATGGTAAACATATATAAATGTGTATTTCGGTCTGATAGGGTTCTTCGTCAAATTTGGTGCAGGTTATCCTGAGTTGGAAAGCACTACCTTTC
>CAZFXK010000045.1:0-17734 GCA_964522975.1 uncultured Bacteroides sp.
GTATTATTCCTAATCAGCATATGTTTATAAGTGGGGTATCAGGAAGTGGAAAATCCGTATCGTTAAGAGCCATAGCCTTATGGGAAAGTTATAGAGGTATAAAAACAGCATTTGTAGATCCCGAGGGTGAGTATCTAGTTTTTACAAATAATTTAGGTGGCCAAATAATTTTTCTGCGACCAGGCAGGTTTAGTGGCATTAATCCTTTTGATGTAGAGCCTGAAGATGAAGATGGGATAATAAAAGTTAATATATTTTCTAAAGTTGCTGATGTAATGGCTATTATTGATAGTGTATTTATATACCGCAATCAGTCTAATATGCAAGCACAAGAAGCGTCTATAGTAGAATCAGCCATAATTTCTATGTATAAGGAGATGGGCATTACTGATAGCCCTAATAGCCTATATAATCCTAATGGTGACAAAAAGCAAATGCCTACCTTTTCAGCATTAGTTGAAAAACTAAAAGGGATGGATAGTCCAGCAGCAATAAGTATAGCTGAAACCATACAGCCTCTAACCAAAAATGGAAGTGTGGGAATGTTTGATGGGCAGACTTCCTTAAAACTTTCTAATGCCCCGTTTATATGTTTTAATCTTAAGGGCTTAGCTGATGAATTTTCTAAATTCGTAGGTATCCAAGCAGTTTTAGCATGGCTATGGCAAAAATTCGCCCAACCAGGGGGAAAAAATAATCCTAAAAATATTGCTGTAGATGAAGCTTGGATGTTCCTAAGATATAAAGGAGCTGCACAATATCTAGAAACTTTAGCCAGAAGGGGTAGAAAACACGGGTGTGCTTTAACCATAGCTACCCAACGCTTTGAAGAATTTGCCAAAGAAGAAGAGGGTAGGGCAGTGATTGAGTCTTGTGCTACTATCCTAGTTTTAAAGCAAGAAGAACATGCCGTACATGCAGCAGTAGATTACTTTCATCTTTCAGATGGTTGTATTCCTATTATTACACCCCCTGCCCCTAGTGGACAAGGAATACTCCGAGTAGGCGGTAATACGACCGCCATACAAATACAACCTGCTCCCTTTGAGTGGAACTTGCTTGATACGCAAATAAGCGGTTAGGCAGGTGACAAAATGCTTAAATATCAAAAATATGCAGCAGCCCTTTTACTTTTAGTTATATGTATAAGTATATTTATGCCAGTTACTTTGGCCATAGCAGATGATTTTCCAGATGGTGATGATGATGGTGGTGATGATAAAAAACTCAAAGACAAGGGAAACCCCTTTGAGCGTGCAGTAGCTGGATTATTAAACTTTTTTCCTAAGATGATGAATAAATTATGGGATAAGGTAGGGTTCAAGTCAATGTCAGAACTTGTTTTCGCTTCGGGATTAAGTGAGACAGAAAAAGATGCACTACCTTGGCAGCCAGGACAGTATAAATATGTTTATAAATTTTATTCAGGCTTATTAATAGCTATTATCCCTATTTATACAATCTTAATTGGGGTTAGTGCTTTTAAATTTTTAAATGCAAGTGTTAATCCTGCTGAAAGAGCCGAAGCAAAAGAAAGTATAATGCGATTGTTTTATGGAATTATAATAATGCTTTTAGCCCCCTATTTAATTGAGGTATTAATAAAGTTTAGCTTATTTTTAACTGAAGCAATCTCATCAGCGTTTTTAAATTTAGGTATTGGTAATACACAAGATTTAAACTCTTTAAATACTGATATTCTAACTTCAAAAAACATTAAAACGGGTTCAGTTCTAGGAACAGTAATTGTAAAAATAATGTTTGCTATGCTTTTCCTTTATTTTAATGTTATATATATTATTCGAATGGTAGCCATAAGTGTGATGTTCGTATTTACGCCTATAATGACTATACTGTGGGTAATAAATAAAAATACAACTGCAATAGCGATATGGCTAGGTGAGTTGGGCAGTAACGCCTTTATGCCCGTAGCACATGCACTAGTTTTATGCGTAGTGCTTATGTTAAGTGATGTCAAAAATGTAAGTGATGGTTCATTTGTCACGATAATAATAATGATGTATACATTAATTCCCCTTTCGGAAACCTTAAGAAATTCTATGCAGAGTATTTTTACAAGAGCAGCAGGATTCTCGGAAGATGCAACAGCTAGAAAAGCTATGCTAGGGGTCTTAGGGCTTGGTGCGATTGCAGGCATAGCAAAATTAGGATCAGCCACAATATCAGGTGGTGGAATCGCTGGTGGCGTGAAAAATATAGGGCAGGCTGGTGGAAATATCTCTAAAGGGGCTGTATCAAGTAAAAGTGGTAAAATGCCTACCCCTACAAGAAAAGTAAATACTAGTACTTCGCCAACTAGCGGTGTTAAAACATCAAGTGTTAATACAACTGTAGCAACTGGTAAAATGTCTACCCCTGTTTCTAGTGCTACTATACCTATTGCCACTAGCAGCAAAATTACTAATCCCGTTTCTGGCGACACTAAAAAATTACCCAATACAAAAGCAATAGCAACAACATATAATACTGCCCCACGTATGGCAACTAAAAGCCCGACAATAAGTAAGGCGGCAATAGTTGGTAGTGCAGCAGGAACAGCAGTAAAACTTGCAGCTATACCTGCACTAGCAGTTGCAGGTGCAGTTCCAAGCGGACAAGTACTCGCAACAGGAGGTGCTAAAGTAGCTCATGGAGCAGCTACAAAAGGGGTTACTGCTATAACAGCAAGTGGACAAATAGCTAGTGCTTATGCTAAAACACGTAATTTAGGCCAGTCCTTGCAACAAGTAACAGGTACAACCGATAAAAAACAAGCTATGTCACGTATAGTAAGCCCACAAAAAGCAACTAGTTATCAAGTACCTAAAAAATTTGCCAATCCCCATAGAACAGTATTAAATGCTAAAAATAGTCCTGGTAACAATAAGTATCAAGTAAAAGAAATAAAAGCGGCTAAAATACCAAAAACAAGTAATGTTTATAGTGGGACAAGCCAAATGAATGATAATGAAACTTGGAGAAACAAGCCTATGACATTAAAGCAGATACATACCTTAAAGGCGTTTGGGGGATATAATCCCTCATTAAATCGGGGGGAAGCATCAGATATAATCGGCGGTAGAAATAGATATAACAACCTACCTTAACTAGCAGGGAGAAATCCCTGCCTTTTTTTTATGAGGATTTTTAAGGTGGTGAAGCATTGTTTAATGATGGAGAAGATAGACGAACCAGTAAAAGTGTAGAATTTGCTAAACAAGGTGCTAAACAAGTGGCCAGAAAAGCAGGAAAAAAGGCAGCTAAAGTAGCAGTAAAAGCTGCGGTTAAAGGTATAGCTGCAGTTGGTTCTTTTCTTGTATCTACCGCTGGTTTACCAATATTATTAATCTCCTTATTAGCTATTTTACTTTTTGGATGGATGTATTATGTCAATCCTGCTAACCTTTTATTAACTTCTGATGAACAAACAGATTATGACCAAATAGTTAAAGAATATTCGATAGAGACAGTTGATCACGCAAATAACTTAGAAACCTTTTTAGTTGATGGTGAAGGTTCCTTTTATCCTGATAAATATACCAAAATAGGCGAAATGGTAGATAAAAACGGGCTTGACGTAAAGATAGCCAATGAATGGGGGGATGCTTATGCCCCTACATTTTGGAAATCTTTTATATCTGATTTTGATGAAGATAAGCTTGAAGATAGGGTATGGCTAACAAAAACCATAGCGGAAAATGCCTTTACACTCCGCCCTCATTTTTATTATAAAGAATCGACAGTTAAGGTATGTTCAGTAGATGAAGATGGAAAATCACATTGTAGCACTTATACCGTATATCTTCTTGTAGAAGCCTTTACAATCCGTGCCCATAATCAATACTTTTATGAATGGCATACTGAAACATATGATGATGGTGGTAGCATTACTTACGAGCGATTAAAAAACATAAAAACCCTTGATGATGGCAAAATATATTTAACAGAAGCTTTAACTGAAATTTTAGCAGTTGGTGATGAATTAGACGAGGAAGAAGATTTAGATTTGACTATTGAAATGATATGGCAGTCAATGTTAGGTTTTACTGCGGAAGCTGAATGGTTAGCCTGGTTAGAAGAACATGGAGAAGATATTTTAGCTACAGTATCACAAGCTCAAATTCCTGCTGAATATAGAGCTTTTTTAGATGAAGCAAGCGAAATAACTGGTATCCCAACCTATGTTTTATCAGCCATAATTATTAAAGAATCATCATGGAATCCTAATGCAGTAAACGAAAGTACAGGTTGTTTTGGTTTAACTCAACTTAACCCTGATTATTTTGAAGCATGGTGCAAAAGATATGGGTTTGACCCAGTCGAGGACAAATGGAATCCAAAGGCACAAATTATAATCGGTGCTAGGGTCTTTGCTGATTACATGGGGGAGCAGCCAGATTGGGAAAACACTAATTGGCATAAAGATACAATGTTTAATGCAGCTCTTGCTAAATATGGGGGTTATGGTGATGATGTTAATTCTGCAGAAGGTTATATCAATGAAATAGTAAAAATAGCTGAAGCATATAAAAATCGTATAAGTGGCTCACCTGCGGTTGGTTATGGCAGAGAAGTAATATCTTCATATTTCGGAAGAAGGGTTAATCCTACTACTGGTGAAGTGGGAGAATTTCATACTGGAATAGACTTTGCTATACCTGAAGGGACAGAAATTATATCAGTTTCGGCAGGAGTGGTAACGCAAGCTCAACGCCTGACAACCAGTTATGGTTATCATGTTTTTATTTCTGATGGAACATACACATATATTTACGCTCATTTATCAAATTTCTATGTAAAAGTGGGTGATACAGTGCTACCTGGTGAAACTGTAGGTCTAAGTGGAAATACGGGTAGAAGTACGGGGCCACATCTACATTTTGAGGTAAGGGTTAAAAATAGCCCAGTCGATCCATTGTCTGTATTAGATATTTAACATCAGCCTTGTTTTTATAACAGGGCTTTTTTATTTTTATAAAGGAGGGTTGAAAAATGAATATATTAGTTTATAGCCAATCAGCAGAAATATATTGTCAAGCACTTAACGAATTGGACTATGAAGCTTTGCCACTTTGGGAAAATGACTTAATCCCTAATGTGGCTAAACATGATCCACCTGAAATAATTATATATGACTTACGAGATGAACCAGTTATGCCGCATGAAGAAGTGTTTAAACATATTTCGGAATATAGAATAATCATAATAGCCAAAAGAGAAGATCCTTTGATTCCTTATTTGGCAGGATTGGGAGTACGTGATTTTTTATTTATTCCAATAAACCCCGAAGATATAGTTTATAGGGTTGAAAATCCTACCACACCTGCTGAAGCAGCAGAAACATTAAAAACAATTCCTAACTTACAACCTGATCGAATAGTAGAGATTGAAAAAGAGACAGTAATAGTAGAAAAGCCCAGTACTCGTACAATAGAATTAAATCATCAGCGGCCAAAGCTATTGGGGTTGACTACTATAGCGATTGCAGGGGCAGGTAGTGGTGTAGGCGTTTCACATCTATCTTTGGCTATAGCTACGCACTTAGCCAAATATAATAATCAAGTAGTATTAGCAGAATGGGCGATTAATAATGAAAAAGAAATATATTCACAATATAAATATTTATCTAATTTAGGTGCTTCTACAAAAATAAGGAAGGTTAACGGGGTAGAAGTAGAAATAGCTAAGTACAATGGCTTTGATATATTTTTGGATGCTCGTAGTTTTCGTTCTACTGATTATGTGTTTTCATTTGTTAAAAAATATAATTACTTAGTTTTAGATTTAGGATCAATTACACCTGAAAAAATAGCTGAAATGGATAGGGCAGCCTTAGCGGTATTAGTCGTAAATGCTAGCCCCTATCGTTTAGAAAAATTCTTACCACTAATTGATGATAACGAGATAGGGATATATACATCTAATCTGAATAAATGGAAAATTGCTCTTAACCTTGCTAATGAAAAGGAAAATAAATGGTTTGTCGGTACTTTTAAAAAAATACTAGGAGAAATCCATTATGTACCCTACCTACCTAAATTTAATGAAGAAGTGGAGATAATAAAAAATATATTAGAACCTGTATTACCTTCAAATCAACCCCGTAGAAAAAGGCCCTTTTGGAAATTTAAATAAAAAAACAGAAAGGTGTGTTATTAACATGAAAATAGGAATTGATATTGGTTATGGTTTTACAAAAGCAATTAATGAAAGTGGGGAAAAACTAATATTTCCCTCATTAGTAGCCCCAGCAGGACACGATACTTTAAGTGAAATTTTCTCGCAAACAGAGGAATATAGGGTAAAGATCAATGGATATTATAATAATGAACTATTGGTAGGGGAAGCTGCTAAACACTCCTTTGCAGTTACCCAGGTACTTAACAAAGAAAAACCAGCCGAACTACATGATCCATTAGTTCTAACTTGTGCTAGTTTATTGGGACATAATAATCCTGAATTAACCATAGGAGTGGGTTTACCTTTAGCTTATTATGCTTCTCAAAAAAACAAATTGCAAGATAGGCTTAATAAATTGGCAAGTTATATAAATATCAACGGAAAAGATTACAGTATTGCGAAAATCACAGCCAGGGTATTTCCCCAAGGGGCAGGAGTCTTATTGGCAAGTAATGGACTACCTAGTAAGGGGTATATCGGAGTAATTGATCCTGGTACTTATACAACTGAGTTTCTACTATTTGAAATGAGAAAGGGACAGCCTGTTCCTATACATGAAGCATGTGGTTCAGTAGAAGTAGGTAGTAATTTAGTATATACTGCGGTAGCACATGAATTTCAGGTACAAACTGGGAGCCCCCTTCCTATAGGAATGGAGGAGAAAATAACCTTGCAAGCCTTAGCTAGTGAAACAGTAAAGTACTATGAAAGAGACTATTCCTTTACAGATATAGCTTATTCGGCTAGGAATAATGTGGCTATTGCTATAAGTCAAAAAGTATTAGCAGCCTGGGGTAACCGTACGGGATATATAGGAAGAACTTACTTGGCAGGCGGGGGAACCTTGTTTTTTGGTGCATCACTTTATAAGTCCTTTCCTGGCGTAACCGTAGTAGATGATCCTGTTTTTGCTAATGCTCATGGTTATTTAGCTTTTTTATAATACCGTAACAGACAAAAGCCTAAAAATCGGCTTTAAATAAAGAAATTCAAGCCTTGGTTACGGTATCTGGTAAAAAGTGTTACGGAACACTTTAATAAAGATATATTCATATTTAAGAAGATTTTTCAGGCACTTATTACGGCATAAATAATTTTCAATTATTATTTATTAAAATCTTACCGTAAAAGGAGGTCTTTTTTTATGCCCAAATCCCCAAGGCGATTGGAGTTAAGGCTACCGTCAAATCATCCTGTATGGAATTTACCAGATGGCTCTCGATCTAAAATAGCCAGAGAGTGGCTGGAAATAGGGAGGAGGCTAGCAACTATTGAAGATGATTTAAAAGATATAAAAGAATTAATTAATTCATCTAAACCAGAAGCAATTACTATTATGTCCAATGGAAATGAAACTCGACCTGAGGAGTTTGATACCAATGCCTTTTTAGATCATTTTAAATGACAGAAATATAGGAGGTTGATAACTTGACATACAAAACCCATCTATTAGGTGGAATAATCGCAGGTGCGATAGTAGGCATGAATCCCGTAGGAATAGCAGTAGCAGGGGTAGCCTCATTACTTCCTGACATAGATACTCCCCATTCAAAGTTAGGTGGCAAAATAAAGCCTATCTCAACAGTACTGAACATGACATTAGGGCATAGGAGTGTTCTACACTCATTATTAGGTACAGCAATCTTTTACATACTAGCTATGCAAATAATTTCAGAATATTCACTGTATTTCCTAGTAGGCTACCTATCACATATATTACTAGACGCACTTACGATACAAGGAGTGCCATTGCTATATCCATTACCAAGAAGGATGGGGTTACCCTTATTTAATACTGGTTCGTTAGCAGAAGGGATGCTAACAATATTGATGTTTGTAGTTGTAATTTTACGATTTGCGAAAGGAATGGTTTAAGAGAGTTTCCAGAAGGGATGTGTTAGCTTTGCAAGTTTTAGGAAGTATCCGCAACTACTTTAAAGAACTTAGCAATACTCCAAAGACTACTTTAATTATTATCAGTGTTATTTTAGGAACCGTATTATTTTTTATTTTGCCTATAGCTTTTTTAATTTTAGCTATAGGCTTATTTATAAACCGTAAGGCTGAGAAAAAGAGGTTACTAGGCTTTCCATTACTGGCCATATTTTTGGCTATAGCTTGTGGGTATGCCCTTGTAGAAATTTACGTCAGTTTTGTGACTATATTTAAACCTATTGTAAGCGAAGTAAGAATGCTTGATATGATTAATTGGTTTACTGTTAAAGAATTATCTACATTAGATAATATAGGGCGATTTGGTGTTGTTTTAGGTAGTGTTATAGGATTGTTAACCCCTAAATTTTTAATTAGTAATGTAAAAAAAGATAAAAGTGGCCCTGGGTTAGTACGAGGGGAAAAAATAGTTAAAGGTGGTTGGGCTACCCTTAAAGATATAGAAGATAAATTTAGCTTTGAATATCCTAAAAAGGGTGTAGATATAGGTATTCCATTAGGTGAGCTACAAGATAAATTAGTTTCTATTAATCCGAACAAAGGAAAAATCAAAATTGCAGGACATGTACTTATGGTAGGTGCAACTGGTACGGGAAAATCTTTTACTTATATCCGTAATCAGATTATTGCTTCAGCGGCAGCAGGACATTCAATAGTTATAACCGACCCCAAAGGTGAGTTGTTTCAGGACATGGCAAAATGGCTAGAACAAGAAGAATATAATGTGATTCCCTTCAATGTGATTGATCCTGCTCACTCCTTTTGGTGGAACATGTTGGAGGAATGTAAAGATCCCGATGAAGTAATAGACCTAGCTGAATGGCTTATAAATTCAGCAGGTGATGATCATGCTTTTTTTACAGGTGGGGAGAAAAATGCCCTTGCTGCAGTAATTGGTTTTGCTAAATATATGTTACCAGATGAGCAAAAACACATGAGGGCGGTACTATCCATTTTAAGCTGGGGACAACAAGAATTAGACATAAGGATGAAAAATGCCTTTGCTAAAGCTGAATTACCGCAGGATATATACGAAATGTGGGCTTCCTGCCAATTGCACTATGAAAATTATCGTGAAGGTATAAAAAATAAGCTCAGGCCAATTACCAAAGGTGCTTTATCTGCCTTAACTTCTAGGAGTGATTTTAGCCTGGATACAGTAGGGAAAGAAAAGACAGCTTTGTTTCTTATTCTTCCTGCCGAAGAAGGTGATTTACAACCTCTATTAGTACCTTTTTATACTTTTATGTTTAGGAGACTAAATGAGCTAGTTGCAAGGCAAAAAAGCGGTAAACTTCCTATCCCAGTTCGCTTTATAATGGATGAGTTTGCCAACATAGGAAAAGTTCCCGATATAGATAAAGTATGTGCTACTGGTAGAAGTAAAGGTATAACAGTCCAAATAGCAATACAAAATATTGGACAACTAAAGGGTCTTTATAAAGAAAATAACGCATGGGAAGCAGTTGTAGGGAATTGCCCGACAAAATTATGTTTTAGTGTTGGCGACACGAGTTCAGCAGAGTTTTTTACCGAAATGATAACCAAAGCTGAAATAGAACATATAACCGAAAGTAAAGATCTAAGAAAGATTTTTGAACCCCGAGGGAGAAAAATGGTCACTAAAACAGTACCTCTTATAGAACCTGCTGAAATAAGACAGCTTCCGATAAATGATAGTATTGCAATAGTACGAGAGAAAAAACCTCTATATATTCAAAAAGCTCCGTGGGTTGATATGCCACAGTATGAAGAAATAGTAAAAGCAGGAGAAGTAATGCCCAAAGATTATATACCTGCAAAATCCTTAGAAGTTGATACTCCTGTCTCATCTATAATACAGCAACCTAATAGTAGCGAAGTGGTGACAAACGAAGAAAGTAATACAAAAAATGAAGAGTTTGGAAACAGATAAAAATTAAAGGAGGAAATTATAATGAATACTAAACAAATTTATATGCCAGAAGGTTATGTAAGTGACAATGTTTTTGAAGTGCTACATATGGCTAGGGATAGACAGCAGGTTATACCTGCAACAATATTATCAATTGAATATCCGAATGATAATCCTACTTGGGTTATAGGATTTAGAGATTTTATTGATTTTAAAGGCTATGTTCCCTTGGAAGAAATGGGGGTAGACATAGAATTAGTCCCCCGTTTAATAGGGCAAAATATAAATGTTAATATTTTAGGTATTGATAAAGAAAATCAATACCTAGCTTGTAGTCGTAAGAGTGTGGTAGAAATGCTGGAGCCTAAAGTTAAGGGAAGCTTAGTAGAAGGTAGCATTATAACAGCAGTTATAAAGGCTATACTGCCTAGGACAAGGAAGAGTTACGCCAGTTTAGTAGTTGATATAGGTGGGGGCTTGTTGTCTAAAATACCTTCTAATAATGCGAAAATAAGATTATCAAAGCCGTTAGATAGGCAGTTTGTAGTTGGACAAAATATTAGGGTAAAAGTATTAAGTACTGATCCAATAGAAGTTTCAGTTAAACATGCTAGAGCTAATCCATGGCAAACTACAGTTTTTACTAGGGGGCAATTTTTATCTGGAACTATACTAGAAATTGCAGATGATATAGTATTTATTGAACCAGATTTAGCACCTGGTATTGTGGGGATTGCTCCTTATCCTATTGCGGGAAGAATTATGAAGCGAGATAGGGTGAATTGTATTTTACTTGCCTTTGATAATGAAGAAGAAAAACTAAAACTTAATATAAAAAGCAGAATTATGTAAGCGACATAAGCCCTAGACCGTTTAATCTGGGGCTTATTTTTTTAAAAAAATAAATGGAGATGATTATATGCAAAAATTAAAATTCAATTCCAAAAGGCAGGAGGAATTATACAATCTAATTACGGAGTTAGAATATGCTTCTTACCCTGTTTTAAGATTATTATTACTAGGCAAAGATAGGCAAAACTATAAAAAGAATTTTAAATTTTTACACAAAAACAATTATATTAAAGTTGTCAAAATTGGGAATAAAGTTTACGCTTTTCCTGCAAGTAATTCAGAAAATTTCAACGAAAAGGAAGTAGAGTTATTTAATTGGTTTTATTTTAAAGTAATTAGATCAGGGGGGGAATTAATAAAAAATGAAAACAAAATTATAACGACTTTCGAACACAAATTTATTTATGATATTTTACCTGAAATAAATGCTGTAAAATTATACGGGGAAAAAGCTAATTATTTAGCTACTTTAAAACAATTACAAAATATAAGTCTAAGCCTAGGACAAAGTTTATCAAAAATAAATTAATTTAACCATTGACAAATCTATTTTAATTAGTTTATATTTTAATTGTATAGACAAGTCCTATAGCTTTTTAGCACATTAGGAAAGTTAAGTTCCGAAACTCTTTAGTACATCGGAAATACCCTACGCTAGGGGTGAATAAACCCCTTGTTGAAAGCATACGGTTATGCGGCGGAATTGGCAGTAGATTTTTTAAAAATCTACCGAACTGTAATATGCCAGTGGTGAATTAACCACTTATAAAGCATATTCGTATGCGGCTAAATTAATGATCCGTGTATAACGGGCGAAACATCACCAATATCTTGGTGCGAATTTTTAAGTAAATATGCCCTTCTTTATTGAAGGCGGGATTTAAAAACACGATTAATTCGTGTTTTTTTGTTTTTCTGAAAGGAGAGATAAATATGGAAAAAGAAAAGGAATTAACCTTCAGACAATGGCTAACTGAAAACGGCTATTATCAGCCTGAAAAGGCTTGGGAATTACTTGCCGGTAGAGGGGTTAGCGAAGAGGAATTAGCAAAACTAGATGAAGAATATGATGAACTAGAAATTAGATACATTAATGAGTGTGACGAATTAGGCTATGAATCATATTTCGATTAAGTAGTGATTAATTAAATTAAAGGGAGGAATTAGAATGAAAAACAGGCTAGAAATTATAGGAAATGTTACTCGTGATGCAGAGGTTATTACTACTAAAAATGGTAAAGAATTAGTAAGATTTGCAGTAGCGGTTAATAGAGGTAAAGACCAACCTGCTGATTTTTTTGAAGTAGCTTGTTGGGAAAGGCCATGGGTAGCGGATGTAGCAAAAAAGGGAAGGCTAATTTTAGTAGAAGGAAGAATGCTGAGTAATAGAAGTGATGATGGTATAACTTACTGGACTGTTTCGGCAGATAAAGTAAATATTTTTCCATACCAGTATAATCGGAAAGAAACATCAAAGAACCAGAAATCTAAGAAAAAGGAAACGGACTATACCGAGATTTATGAAATGGAGTACTGATTGATGAGATTAATGCAAAGGCAGGATTATACCTGCCTTTGTGTATTTTTAAAAAATGGGAGGGATCGTTTATGAAAGTTTTTGCCATTGAGCTATTAGAGCAAATAGAAAATGAGATTGAACAAATAGAAAATACTGTAGATCCGAACAATTTTGGTGATTTTAGTGTTCAAACGGAATTTTATTACGAAGGAGTAAAAAGAGGATTAAAAGCAGCCCATGACTTAATTTTCGTAAGAATGTATAAGGAAGATGGGGCTAGAGATTATGATCTAAATACTGTTATTTGCAGAACATAGCACATATTCATTGGATTAAACTTAATGTTTTGCATATAATGGAGGTGAGGTAGGTGAGTAAAATGTCGGACGAAAAAAATACTACGGAAAACATTGTCCATTTAACTACACCAGAATTTATGTATTTATTGCAAAGGGTAGATCGTCTAGACGAGAAATTCACCAGTAGAATAGACAGCTTGGATGTAAAGTTTACTGGAAGAATAGAAAACTTATCTGACAGGATAGACAGATTAGATGAGAAATTTACTAATAAGATAGATGGTTTGAGGCAAGAAGTTAAGCAAGATACTTCTTCCATTAAAACATTAATCTGGGCTACATTTGGATTAATGGTCGCTACTATAGCAATAGCATTAACTGTAACTATTTCATTAGTAAAGTGATTATATAATTATTAAACATTAATAGTTATAGTGAAACAAAAATGCTATGACCTTTTATGGGAAGCGGGATTTAAAAACACGAATAATTCGTGTTTTTTTGTGTTTTAAAGAATAGTAATTAATTAAAAAGATTGGGAGTTGATTAAATGATTAAGGGTATAGAAAACCTATCAGGAGAACAAAAGGAATTAATGAAAAAAATAAATGAGTCCCATACTGAAATGGTAGGAAGGGATTATAAAGCAGAGATGCGAATCACAGAAACTTGGGTAAATAAAAAAGGAGTTGTTTGTGTCAGATTAAAAAACGGGGACTGGTATCATTACTTAAACGATGGTACCTGGTACTAAAAGAAATTAATAAACATTAATTAAAAGGGCAGTTAGCCTGAACCTATTTTAAACACGAAGGGAGGAATAGGAACGGGCTAACAAAGCCCGTTTCTGCAATTTATGAGTAAAGTTTATGAAATTGTTATAGAAAAGATATTGGACGAAATGGAAAAAGGGATTATTCCTTGGGCTAGACCCTTCCAGGGTTCTAGAAAACCTGTTAATTGGGTAAGCCAGAAAGCATACCGAGGAATCAACCGACTCTTACTACCACCTGGTGAATATGCAACTTTCAAACAAATTAGTAATGCTGGTGGAAAAATAAGAAAAGGCGAGAAATCACATATAGTAACCTTTTGGAAACAAATTGAAATTAAAGATGACGAAACAGAAGAAATGAAAACAATACCATTTTTACGGTATTATCGAGTATTTGAAATTAATACGCAAGTTAAAGGGTTAAAAAGTAAATATATTAAACCTATAGAACACAACCCTATTGAAGAAGCAGAGCAGATTATAGAAGGTTATATAGACAAGCCGATAATCAAAGAAGGCTCGGCAGCTTATTATGTACCATCAAAAGATGAAGTCTATGTACCGAATATAAAAACCTTCTATAAGGCTGAGGAATATTATAAAGTCCTATTTCATGAATTGACACATAGTACAGGACACAAAAGCAGGCTTAATCGTTCAGGCATAACGCAATTATCCGCCTTTGGATCAAAAGATTATTCAAAGGAAGAATTAATTGCAGAACTAGGTGCTAGCTTTTTGGCTAGTGAAGCGGGATTAAACTATAGTATTGAAAATACTGCAGCATACCTACAAGGTTGGCTGCAAGTGCTAAAAAATGATAGTAAATTAATTATTCAAGCAGCTAGTGCTGCTGAAAAAGCCAGTGATTTCATCTTAAATTAAATGAAATTAAATCATTACTTACTAGTAATGATAACGGTAGGGGTAGGTATTCTACCTGCCCCTACTCCCCTTTGTGGGAGTAGCGGTTACCGCTTATCTAAGATAAGTAACTATAACCGCTCGCACTCGGTATATATGAAATATACCCCCAATTTTTTGGGAAAGTGCAAATCTTATCTTCTGAGCAAAAAAATTTCATATATACCGCCCCCGTCTCCCTAGCCGATAGTGCACACATTTTAAAAATTATGTTCCGAGTAGGAATATAGTTTTTAAAAAAGTAAACGGTAGGCTAGGGAGACGGGGGCAAAGCCACCCGAAGCGGTTCGCTAGAACTGCGGGGGTGTGGGGGTTTCCCCCACGCTAACCTGATAAGGTTAGAGGCCGAAAAAAAGATTAGTATAGAAATCTAGCATTTGCCAATAGGTAAACTATGATTTTTTTTAACAACAAAGGAGGTCTTGCCAATATGGCCAAAAAAAGTAAAGTTATTACTGTTATTTTTAAATTTTCCGATACAGGAATACAAAGAATAGATTCCGTAGGTCGCCAGTTAGAAAAGATATTTGATAAATGCAATAAAGGTTCAATCGAAACTCGCCGTCGTTATTTTGAAACTTGTGAACGCTTTATAAAAGAAATAGTCCCACATTTCAAACTACAAAAACTAGCTAATGTACAGGATAAGCATTTGGAATACTACGCCAATTTGAAATTAGCTGAAGGAAACAGTAGTAAGTATGTAAGAACAGAGTTATCTGCCATCAGGTTTATGCACCATATAACTCCCAATACTAAGCATGAATTAGAAGATAGTAAAACATTTAATAAAAGATTTGACTTCAAACCTTCTGTAAATAGAAATATTGATAGGGCTTGGACAGATGAGGAAATTAAGGATATGTGTAAAATAGCTCGGGAAAAAGGTCGAGCAGAATATGCTGATATGATTGAATTCACTATTTTAAGTGGTTGCCGCCTTAATGAAGTAGCTACCCTAAAACGGCATCACCTAGAGAAAGCCCTCAGGGAGGATAAACTTTACTTAATTAACACAAAAGGTGGTAGGCCAAGAAAAGTCCCCGTAGGGGACGAATTAAGAGCCAAAATAAAGGAATTACTGCCGACAGTAGAACGTGGAGAATATGTATTTGTGCCAAAGGATATGAAGGTGCATATATTTAAAAGACAAGCCCAAGATTTTTTAGTTAAAAACAGAGCTGAAATACAAGATGATACTAGGCAGACGACTGCCCATAACTTAGAGAAAGGCGATCAGGGAGCTTTAACCTGGCATGGTCTTAGGCATACATATGCACAAGATTATTATACTGAAATGAGAAAAAAAGGTTACTCGGATCAAGCTTCACGACAAAAATTAACTGAAGTGCTTGGCCACGGAAGAATTGAAATTACTTATGTATATGTGCCGAAAGGGTTTATTCGCAAAAAAGGTGTGGTAAAATAAAAGAAATATAAATTTTAAGAAGGTGGTAGCCTTGGCCAAAAATAAAGAGGAGTTATATTTATTAGTTGATAAGCTACCTGAAGCAGATACTAAATCGGCGTATGATTATTTATTATTTTTAATAAATCGTTCTAGGAGAACTTGGGAGGATATAGTAAAACATGCTCCTGATGAAGAACCTTTGGATGAAGAAGAATTACGCCAATTAAATTCTCCTGATGAATATATCTCCTTTGAAGAAGCTATTGATAAATATGGAATATAAAATTATCTTAAAAAAGGAAGCAGCTAAATATTTAGCTAGTTTAGATAAACCTACTAGAACTAGGTTAAAAAAAGCCATTCAGGGTTTATTAATTAATCCACCAGATGGAGATATAGTCCCATTGAAGGGAAAAGAGGATCTTTTAAGATTAAGGGTAGGAACATTTCGTATTATTTTCCAAAAAAATAATATGAAAGAACTAATAATTATAGAGACTATTGCTCCTAGGGGGGATGTTTATAAATAATAGCCTCTTACAGATTCAGATAAAAAAATATTACCGTAACACACAAAGACCAATATATAGCTATTAAGCAAGGTTTTTTCATTCTTCCTTACGGTAGAGTTAAAATAAATGTTACGGTACAAGTAAATAAAGGTATATAGGGGATATAGCCCCTTTTTTGTGCTTACCTTACGGTACTATTATTTTTAAAAATAAAAAAACAGAAAAACTACCGTAAGAGATAGGAAAAATTCATTAGCAAACCCTCATTACTACTAATGTTAATGATACCGACACTTTAAATATAATAAATGATTTCCAAAACCGCTTTATTGAGCGGTTTTTTCTTTTTTAAAGAATTTTAAATTTTTTAAGGGAGGAATTAGAATGGAAAACATTTTAAAAATTGAGGGAGTTAATGCTAACGGATATGGGATTATTCCTAAATTAGTAATGCAAGATAAAAGGCTTACCCGAGATGCAAAATGTATTTATGCTTATTTTTGTTCTTTCGCTGGAACTGGCTCAAAAGCCTTTCCAAGTGTAGCTAAAATTTGTGATGATCTGAATTATGGATCAGATGATACCTTCAGAAAACATTTCAAGTTACTGGTTAAATACGGATATGTAAAAGTAGAACAGCAAAGGGCCAAAAAAGGTTCATTTGCAAAAAACATTTATACACTTTGTACTTTTCCGATAGCAATAGAGGAAATAGAAAAGGCAGATAACCCCGAAATAACAACATCTTCACCGTCACCCGATTTTAAGGGTACGGTTGAAAAAGAAGAGATTAACACCGTACCCCAAATTTACGGGGACGGTAAAATACCGTCACGGTTAAACTGGGACCCTATGGATCTGGGTACTAAAAGTAACAGTATTAAAAGTAACATTAAAGAAGAAGAAAAAGAAGAAGAAAAAAAGATAAATTCAAAAAAGGAAAATAGGTTAGAAAAATTAAGTGAGGATAATAGTGATGATTTTTTAGAAGAAATAAAATTATTTGAAAACTATACTGGCATAGAGTTAAAAGGATTAATTCATAAAAAGACTTATATTAAATGGCGTGAGGAATGGGGAGTATCTTTTGAATTGATAATGAAAGCAGCTGAGTTAATGTGTAAATTAGCTAAAACACCTAATTTAGATTACTTAGAACAAATCCTAATAGATTGGAGAAGGCAAAATATATCAACACCTGAAGGGGTTGATAAAGTAGTAAATGAACATAAAAAGACTAAAAATAGTTATAAAAACAACAAGTCCAAAGGAATAAGACCTAATACATCCACATTTAGTGACTATGAGATCTATGTTCCACCCCAACGATAGTATATACCTATATTTGACCCTACTTGCTTATATTTATCAGTTTCGCTGGCAGCTAATTACTTTGTTTTATGTTGGGTATAGCA